>JANXSS010000069.1 GCA_025356535.1 Herminiimonas sp. | reverse complement strand
GAGGTCAGAGAAGCTCTTTTGCATGATGAACAGTAAGCGAATGAACACGTCGATATTGTCTCAGACCGGAGCGTTGGCGGAAACAGTAAGTCGTTAATTAATCAGTGCTTCCTTAGCGTATTTTAGAATTTTCAAGTGCCTCGAGCACGTCTGTACCTATGTCGTGCGCTTCCGTGGTCGAATCGTTACGGTACTGCTGTTCGAGGTCCAAAGCGGACGCGCCGATGTCCTCAACGAAGGCATTGTTCTCGAAACTGAAACGATCGATGCATTTTCCCGCTATGTCTTCAAACACTTTCCGACGGTCTATGTGATCGGCTTGCGCCAGATCGATACCGGCCCGCAGCGTCTGTCGATGCCTTTTCAAAGGCATGACCTGAGCGAGAATTTCGTTCTGCAACTACCGCGCACGGTCGAAGAGTACAGGGCCAGTCTTGGTAAGGCGACGCGTCGCAACATCAAGCGATACCACACCAAGCTGCTGACTGAATACCCTGACTTCCAGTGCCGTTACTATTCCGGCGCAGAAATCGAGCAAGCACATTTTGAGGCATTGTTAGATTTGAGCGAAGCGGCTATTTCAGCCAAGGGTAAGGTGTTTGGAATTGACCCGGCATTTGCTCGAGGCCTTTGGCGACTTGCACGGGAATGCGGCTTCGTGATGGTGGCCTCTATCGACAACAAAGTATGTGCCGGATTGATCTGCTTTCGTCACGGTTCATATTGCTTTGCCCATGTAGTCGCGCATGACAGGAAATACGACGCCTTCTGGCTTGGCACGCTGTGCTATTACTTAACTATCTGCGAAACAATCCGTCACGGCGACACGGTGTTCAATATGGGACAGCTCGAGTACGATTATAAGACCCGCCTACTTGCACACAAGCGCAACCTCGATCGCATCGAGGTGTACCGATCGTATCGCCACTGCCTGCTACGCTTTGATTGAGTTGCAAAAATGGCGTTTGGTCGCAGGCTTCGTGAGCTCAGGCTGTGGATACGTGCCAATCCGGAGAACCTGGTAGCGCGGTCGATCATGCAGCTGGCCGGATTTAGACATGGGCTGCGCAAACGCCGCCAGTCTTGAGCTGGGCCGAGCTGACCGGGAATGGTTATCTATTTGGCCACCGGAAGCAGGCTGTTCACTTCCCGTGTAGCACTATGACGCACTCCCATGCTGACTGCGCATCCCGCCCGAAATTTTGTCGCGCTGCATGAATTTCACTGTGACCGTTCATGCGCATGTGGTTCAAGGCCCAACTTCGCAGGCGCGCGAAGGTGCCTGGCTTCCCACAAGATGACGAGCGCTTGGAGTACCGCTTCGCTGTAAAGGCGACTTCGCTGCCTTTCTTGTTTGCCTTCTTTGGCATCAGCCTTCAATGCTCGAATCGCGTGTTTGCGATGATAGCCAGCGACTGCCGTGAACTCATCTAAAATCCTTGCCTTCTCAGTGCGGCTCGCTTGTTCATACCGCATGCGTACCGCTTCGATTAATTCTTTGCGCGTGGCCATACTCATCTGCCTCCCCATGCGAAGCTCCCATCCACAATTGAACGGGTAGCATATTAGGTGAGGCAACAAGCGCAGCTGGGTAGCAAATAAGCTGAGTCAATGCGCAGTGATCAGGGCGAGTCTGGCGCGTCTACGGCTTGCCGTGAAGGCTTCCAGCGGTTGGTCAGCGATGTGGGGCTGGGCCGGGCAGGCATTGTCATGAGCCTAGAGGTTTCCCGACTGGCGAGGAACAATGCTGACTGGCATCGATTGCTGGAAAGTTTCGCACTTGCCGATACACTGATTCTCGATGAGGATGGGGTGTACGACCCCGCGAATTTCAATGATCGCCTTGTCCTCGGCCTGAAGGGGACGATGAGCGAAGCGGAGCTTCATGTTCTGAAAGCCAGGTTGCGCGGCGGCGTTTTAAACAAGGTGCGTCGAGGCGAATATCGCTGCCCTTTGCCCACAGGATTCGTCTATGACGGTGCTGGCAACGTCGTGCTCGACCCTGATTCCCAGATCAAGGAGTCGATCGCTTATTTCTTCGAAACGTTCTCACGTGTGGGCTCTGCATGCCAGACAGTGAAGGTGTTCAAAGCTGAAGGCCTTCAGTTTCCCTCCCGACTGCGAAATGGTGACACCACGGTCTTCAGACCACTTACTGCGTCCACGGCAATACGAACGTTGCACAATCCACGATATGCAGGTGTGTACGCCTACGGGAGGCGACGTTACCGCCGCACTGCCGATGGCACGAAGGTCCAGCAAGAACGGGCCTGCGCCGACTGGCTCGCGTGCATCCCGGACGCTCACCCCGGCTACATTACCTGGGATCGTTACCAGGAAAATATCAAACTGCTTGAGGCGAATGGTCGTAAGTACCAGCTGGCGCGCCTGTCGCCACCGCGAGAAGGCGCAGCGCTGCTGCAGGGTCGCGCGGTCTGTGGGCGCTGTGGTCGGCATATGCGCGTGCGGTACTCTGAGCGTCGTGGGGGATTGGAAGCATGGTATGTCTGCGACCGCGCGCATGGTGCCGACGCCCAGCCGAATTGCCAGTCGATTGCAGCGCCTGCGGTCGATGCGGCAATCGGCGCCCTCGTGGTCGAAAAAATGACGCCGGCTGCCGTCGAACTCGCCTTGGAGATTTACAATGAAATAGCAGCGCGCCAGGAAGAGGCCGATCAACTGCGTCGTCGGGCAATCGAGAAAGCCCAAATCGAAGCGGAACTTGCACAACGTCGTTTCATGCTGGTCGATCCACGCAACCGCCTTGTAGCCGATACGCTCGAATCGGACTGGAATGAGAAACTGCGGGCGCTCGCCAGCGCGCGAGACGACCGGGAGCGTGCACTCCAAGAGGGCAAGCGTGTTCTGGGAGACGCGGTTCACGAAAAGCTTGTGGCAATGACGACGGACTTCAAGATCGTCTGGGATGACCCGAGCACGCCGAACCGTGAACGCAAGCGCATGCTTGCCCATATCATCGAGGATGCAACGCTACTCAAACTGCCCACGAAAGGGATGACCAAGGCTCACATCCGCTTCAAAGGCGGCAGGACTGAAACCATAACGACGCCGAATCCAAAGTCCTCGGCTCAACAGGTCAAGACAAAGGCAGAAATAGTAAAACTCGTCGACAAATTACTCGACGACCATATTTATTCTGAGATCGCCGATGTGCTGAACGAACAAGGAATGCGTCCGGGAAGTTCGGTACGACCTGGACGTAACGATACCCATTTCACATCCAAACGTGTCGCCTATCTGGCTCAACAATATGGCCTTCGTTCCCGCTACGAGCGGCTCCGGGAACGCGGCATGTTGACCAAGGCCGAAGCAGCGGCTCAACTTGGAATCCACGAACAAACGCTCGTACGTTGGGCGCAGCACGGGCTAGTTACCAGGCATGCCATCAATGCTCACGACTACCTCTACGAAAAGTCGGGGCCGAATGCACCAGTCAAGCATTGCAGCCGATGGGACCGCCTCGTCGATCGGGCGCGGATCTATCACAACACTGGGGAATCAAAACCCTCGCACAAACCAGGAAGAGGTGCAGTATGAAGACAGTTGGTTCTGCCTGAATCTCAAGATGGAGCGAGTCTGGCAACGTACCTATGCCAATCAAGCCGAAGCCAGAAAAGACGTGATCGATTACATCGTCGGCTTCTACAACTGTACCAAGCTGCATTCCGTACTGGGCAATCTGTCGCCCGCTGCCTTCGAGAAAAATATCGCAGCAAAACAACCTATCGCTGTGTCCGAATTTACTTGACCACTACAAACCTGCAACTCTTGCATCGGTGGTGTCATCATAAACACCATCAGCAAGTCGGGTACAAAGCAGCGAAGGCTTGAGCCGTCTGTGGTGGAAGCCGCAAGTACGGTTCTTAGGGGGCGGGAACCCAGCAATGGGTTCCTGCTACCCGATACCTGTTCGGGTTGCAGTAAGTTGCCGCACTCGCGGCCGAAAGGTACCGCAGGCCTTGGAGTAAGAGAATGGACCTGTACCGAATGCGGCGCCCATCACGATCGTGATGTCAACGCCGCCAGGAACATTCTCGTGCGCGGGCTTGCGTGTCTCGCTGCAGGAATCCCCGTCCTTACCGCGCAAGCGGCAGCCAAAGGCTGAGGGCGGGGAGGAAGTCAACAATCGTCCACCCAGTGTCATTGCGCTTGAAACCTGTGACGGTGCGCATTACTGAGGCCGGACACTAGCGGCCATGGCTGGCCCGTTCAGTTCCCTGGCGAACGCAAGCCGGCCAGTCCACGACGAACCTAGAATATCGTTCTACTGTCGCCTGCGCGCAATTTATCGCTGTTTATTCAACCGGCAGGCGCTTACAACCTATTTCGATAGGGCGAAACGTCAGGTAATTAGGCCACATGCAAAGTCCAGCATGGCGGCATAGGTATCTGCTCGTTTTTCCCAGGGCACGAGGAGCCGACGAAACCGATTGAGCCAACTATGCGTGCGCTCGACCACCTATCGCCTCGCAGGCGTTTTGTATCGCCGCCGGCGCTTGATTTCATCAGGCCATCCCTCGATCCACGGCACCATGCCAGCCTCCCACACATGATTTCGTACCGCTTGATAGTTGTACTCAAGATCCATACACAGTCGACGCCACGGGTGCAGTTTCGCCGGCTCAATCATCAGGCCAGCGAGTGACTCAGCAACCAACTTCATGTCGTGTCTGTTCGCTGGCGCGGCCACGATCGACGACGGCAGACCCTGACCATCGGTCAACACACTGCGCTTGACGCCACCTTTGCCGCGGTCGGTGGGGTTGGGTCCGGTTTTTTTTCCCGCCCAAGGGTGCCTTGGTCACGCTGCCGTCCAGTGCCAGCCACTCCCAGTCAATGCAACGTAATTTCTCGCATTCCAAAAGCCCGCATTTCCAAAATTGCTCGAATACCCCCGCGTCCATCCATTCCCGGAAGCGGCGATAGGCCGCAGAGCAAGAGCAGATCCCAGTGCAGTCCAGCGCCTTCCACTGCATGCCAGTTCGCAATACCAACAAGATTGCGTCCATCGCAGCGCGGTTCGGCACTCGTAGCCGGTGGCATCCCAGTGGATGCGGCTTCGGTAAAGGTAAAAGCGGCT
This sequence comes from Herminiimonas sp., assembly GCA_025356535.1. Classification (GTDB taxonomy): domain Bacteria; phylum Pseudomonadota; class Gammaproteobacteria; order Burkholderiales; family Burkholderiaceae_D; genus JANXSS01. The sequence goes on along the minus strand of JANXSS010000069.1, from coordinate 3,970 downwards.
CCATTCACTGCCCCAACGCATCGGTCAGTCGCCAGCCATCGCCACGCTCGGTCTCGTTCATGATCGCCACCTCCGTCCAGAGAACGTTCTGCTTGGACGGTGGCGTGCGCTCATAATTCTGTTATGGCCCTATCGAAATAGGTTGTTAGAATCACGACTTTGCATGATCTGATCGTTGATCGGCAGGCAACGGAAGGCGTCGGCGACCGGTTGATGCGCCGCTGCACCCGGTTCGCTTGCGGCATGCGCTCCCCGCCATTTCCATGAAAACCCCTAAAAGACTACTGCCCCTGGTCGAAGAAGGCCTGATCGACGAAGTCATGCGCCAGCTCATGAGCGGCAAGGAAGCGACCGTCTATGTCGTGCGCTGCGGCGACGACATCCGCTGCGCCAAGGTCTATAAAGATGCCAACGAGCGCAGCTTTCACCAGGCGGTGGCCTACCAGGAAGGCCGGCGCGTCAAGAACAGCCGCCAGGCGCGCGCCATGGAAAAGGGCACCCGCTATGGCCGCAAGATGGCCGAGGAGGTCTGGCAGAATGCCGAGGTCGACGCCCTCTACCGTCTGGCAGCAGCCGGCGTGCGGGTGCCGACGCCCTACATCTGCTTCGAAGGCGTGCTGCTGATGGAGCTGGTAACCGACGCCGAGGGCAATGCAGCGCCGCGCCTGAACGACGTCGAACTCACGCAAGAACGGGCGCTGGCCTTCCATGCGGCGCTGTTGCAGCAGGTGATACTGATGCTGTGCGCCGGCGTCATCCACGGCGACCTGTCGGAGTACAACATCCTGGTCGACGAACACGGGCCGGTCATCATCGACCTGCCGCAGGCAATCGATGCGGCCGGCAGCAGCGTGGCCGCGGGCATGCTGGAGCGCGATGTCGACAACCTGCGAAACTTTTTTGCGGTGGCGGCGCCCGAACTGGCCGGCACCCAATACGGCAAGGAAATCTGGAAGCTCTACGAAGCCGGACTGCTGGCGCCGGGCGTGGCGCTGACAGGCCATGTCGCCGCGCCGACCACGGTGGCCGATGTCGGCGCCGTCATTCACGAAATCGAACTGGCGCGTCTCGAAGAAGAAGATCGCGTGCGGCGCAAGATGGAAATGCAGGGCTAGACCCGAAGCGGCGTCCGGGCCGCACCGCCGATCATCATCAGCACCGGGCAGCCTTTCCTGTCCCGTTCAACCTCCTCCACTGCAGGGCACCTTCATGCAAACAGAAAGCTTTATCCCCGGCAAAGACGCCTCGCTCGAATCGACCATCGCCACCATGCAGGCAAAGCTTGCCGCGCGCGGCTTCGTGCTCGACGAATCGTCCTGGCTCAACGAGGTCGAATCGATCTGGTCCTGCCACATGCGCGATCACGACTGCCCGATGCTGTTTTCCAACGGCAAGGGCGCTTCGGAACTGGCGGCGCGCGCCAGCGCACTTGGCGAATTTTTCGAGCGGCTCGGCACGCATTATTTCTGGACGCATTTCTACCTGGGTGAAACCCGCGCCAATCGTCCCTTCGTGCACTATCCGCAGGAGCGCTGGTTTGCGCATCCGGAAGATGGCAGCTGGCCGGCCGAACTGCTCAATGCCGAACTGCACGACTTCTACAATCCCGATGGCGAAATCGACAGCCGGGTGCTGGTCGATCTCAATTCCGGCAACATCGAGCGCGGCGTCTGCGCCTTGCCCTACACCCGCCTGCGCGACGGCGAGCAAACCTGGATACCGGTCAACATCATCGGCAACCTGTATGTGAGCAACGGCATGGCTGCCGGCAACACCATGATGGAAGCGCGCAGCCAGGCATTGTCCGAAATCTTCGAGCGGGCCATCAAGTACCGCATCATCGGCGAGGGGCTGTGCCTGCCGGAGGTGCCGGAAGCGGTCATTGCGCGTTACCCCGGCATTGCCGCCGGCATCAAGGGCCTGCGCGACGCCGGCTTCGGCATCCTGGTGCGCGACGCCTCGCTCGGTGGCAAATATCCGGTCATGTGCGTGACGCTCCTGCATCCGAAGGACCAGGGCGTCTTTGCCAGCTTCGGCGCCCATCCGCGTTTCGAAATCGCGCTGGAGCGCGCCCTGACCGAACTGCTGCAGGGCAGGGCGCTGGCGTCGCTGGAAGGCTTTCCGCAACCCGGTTTCGACATGGAGGAAATCGCCGCGGTGGCCAATCTGGAAATCCATTTCGTCGATTCGAGCGGCGTGGTCCACTGGAATTTTCTGCGCGATACGCCCGATTTTCCCTTCGTCGACTGGAACTTCAGCAACACGACGCAGGAAGATTACGACTGGCTGTGCGCCTGCATCGCCGCCAAAGGTCGGGACATCTATGTGTCGGACTTCAGCGAACAGGGCGCCTACAGCTGCCGCATCCTGGTGCCGGGCATGTCGGAAATCTATCCGGTGGAAGACCTCGAATGGGAAAACAACAGCGTCGGCAACGACATCCGGCCAGCCTTGGTAAATCTGCCGAGCCTCACCGATGCAGAAGCCGCCGCGCTGCTGGCCGAACTGCAGACCTCGAATTTGAACGACGAGCGGCCGCTATGGGAAATCCTCGGCCTGGCCATACCGGTTGGCACTGCCTGGAAGGAGCTGCGCATCGGTGAACTCAAGACTTTGCTGGCGCTGGCAATCGGCGACGAGGATGCGGTGCGCGAAGGCTGCGACTGGATCGGCGGCTATGCGCAGATGCAGCCGGCGCGCCGGCTGGTCTTCCGCTGCATCGAAAGCCTGCTCGAGCTCGACGATCTCGACGACCACCGGCGCGCCCTGATCCTGTTGTACGGCGCAGAAACGGTGCGTCAGGCAGAAGCGCTGATCGCACGCGAAGAGCGCTTCTTCGGCCTGTGCGCGCTGGGCGCCGACATGCAAGGCAGCGCGATGCACCAGACGCTGCTGGCGGCCTACGACAAGCTGTTTGCGGGCGCCGCAGCCAACTGAGCAGCGCAACAGCCGCTCAGATGAAGCCGGTCAGACGAAGCCGAGGTTGCGGCTGACCGGATTGTAGTTTTTCAGGTTCGGCAGCAGGTCGAGCAGGGCGCTGTCGGACACCCCCATCCATTTGCCCAGGGTGGCGGCGTACTGGTCGACCGACGTGGTCGGTATCAGGCGGCCCTGGCCGACGTCGTCCGGACCGTTGGAGGCAACCGCCGGCGGTGTGCCGTAATAGCGCTGGCCGTTGACGGCGCCGCCCATCATGAAATGCATGCTGCCCCAGCCATGATCCGAGCCGTCGTTGTTGCCGCTTAGGGTGCGACCGAAATCGGATGCGGTAAATGCGGTGACCTTGCCGGCCACCCCCAGCTCCACCGTTGCGGTGTAAAAGGCGGCCATGGCGTCGGCCACGGTTTTCAACAGGCCGGGGTGGACGTTGACCAGGCCGTCATGGGTGTCGAAGCCACCCATCGAGACGAAGAACACCTGGCGTTTGGCGCCCACTTCCCCGGCGCTTGCAATCATGCGCGCCACCATCTTTAGCTGGCTGCCCAGATTGTTCGCATCCGGAAAAGCGGTAGCAATCGCCGGGCCGCTGGCCAGCGCTGCTGTCAGCACCGTATCGGCGTCGATCGCCCGCCGGGTCAGGCGGGTGTACTCGTTTTCCAGCAAGTGAGCACTGGACTGGGTGACCAGGGCGCGCAGGGCGTCGCTGCAGGCAGCCGAACCGAACAGGGGCGCCTTCAGGCCCGTGAAGGGTACCGAACCGTTGGTCGACACCTGGTACTGGACGGCGCTGTTGCCGGACATGAAAACCGCATTGCCCGAGACGTTGACGCAGGTGAAGGTCGCATTGCCGTTACCGGACTGCATCAGGTCGCCGATCCGCCCGCCCCAGCCGGAGGCAGCGCCTTCGGGTGCCGAGGATTGCCAGACCGATTGCTGATCGTTGTGCGAAAACAGTTTTGGCGGCAAGGCAACCGACTTGTTGTTGTACTGCAGCTTGGTGGTGGGCTGCACCAGGGTGCCGACGTTGAGC
>JANXSS010000045.1 GCA_025356535.1 Herminiimonas sp. | reverse complement strand
TACCAGGAATACGAAGCCGACAAGAAGAAGCGTCTGGGCGAAGAAGGCGCGAAACCGAAACGCATCCGCTACAAGCCGCTGACGGTCTGACGCCGACGGTCTGAAGCGGGCCGATCGAACCCGGCCGGATGTTTCAAAATTTGTCTTTAGGCAACTAAATTTCACACTTGCCAAAAAGAATTTACTAGACTTGCTCTGTGGCAGGATCGGGCCGGAAGCAGGCCCGATCCTGCTTCGAATGTGCTGAAGAAAACCAGCCATGGCGGCGCCCGTTGCAAGGCGGCTGCGATGGTGCTGATTGCGGTTTCATTTCATCCGGGAGCATGGTCATGGACCAACAAAAACAGAATGCCATCGAACAGTGGGGACCTTCAAAACAGATTTTGCGCGGCGACAGGCACAGCGCGGCAGTCGTCAAAAAAGGCATCACGCTGCAGCAGATCCACGGCACCCGCTATGCCGCAGAATTCCTGAAGGAAAAAGAGATCGATATCGAGGTCATCATGCGCGTGCTGCAGAACATGTCCGACCAGCGCCGCCATGACGATTTCGTCGAAGTCATCCAGGGCGACAGCGCCAACGTCTCCACGCCTGCCTGAAAACCGGCAGGTGCGTTTTTGCCTGCCTTTGCTCTTCGCTTCACTGGGCCTGGTGTTTGCCACCTGGGCCTCGCGCATACCGGCGCTGCGTGACCTGCTGCATCTGAGCGCCGGCCAGCTTGGCGTGGCCCTGCTGTGCGCCGGCATCGGCGCCATTGCGGCCTTTCCGCTGGCGGCCTGGATGACGGCGCGTTTCGGTGCGCCCCGTTCGGCCGCCTGGTCCGGTTGCGCCATGCTGGCAGCACTGGCCGCACTGGCCTTCTCGCCGCGCCTGGCGATCCTGATGGCACTACTGGGTTGCATGGGTGCGGCGGCGAGCTGCTTCGATGTGGCGATCAATGCCATCGGCGCGGTCGCTGAAAAAAAAGCCGGACGCTCGATCATGTCGATGCTGCACGCCTGGTTCTGTGTCGGCACGCTTGCCGGGGCGCTGGGCGGCAGTGCGGTGGCAAGCCTGGGCATTGCGCCGCAAGGCCATTTCCTGCTCGTTTCTGCCGTCATGGCCGTGCCCCTGCTGCTGGCCTGCCGCACGCTGGGCGCCGCAGCCGGCAGCAGCGGCGCTGGTGCCGGCGCAGGCGCGCCTTCGCCCGCTACGCTGCGGCAGGCCATCGCGGGCAAATTTCGCCTGCCGCCACGACCCCTGCTGCTGCTTGGCCTGATCGGCTTTTGCGGGGCGATCGCCGAAGGCGGCATTGCCGACTGGAGCGGCGTCTTCCTGCAGGATCAGCTCGGCGCCGGCGCCGGCATGGCGCCGCTTGCCTACGCCGCGTTTTCGGCTGCCATGCTGGCTGCGCGCCTGGTTGCCGACCGTTTGAAGGACCGCTTCGGCGCCCAGGCCGTGGTTGCCGCCGGCGGCATGCTCGCGGCCATCGGCATCGGCGTTGCGGCAAGCGGCGTCGGCGTGGCTGCCGCCGTTGCCGGCTTCGCGCTGGCAGGCGGCGGCCTGGCAGGCGTGTTTCCGTTCGTCTTCAGCGCCGCCGGCCGGGCCGGGCCGACCGCCCTGGCCGGCGTGGCGACCATCAGCTATTGCGGCGGCCTGATCGGGCCGCCGGTCATCGGCTTCATCGGCCAGTTTGCCGGCCTGCCGATTGCGCTCGGCTGCCTTGGCTTGGTGTGTGCGGCAATGGCGATCGTGGCCGGCCGCACCGGGAGCCTGGCCTGAGGGTATTGCCGGCAGGCGCCCCCGGAGCACCGTCGTGCCGCAGCGGGCGCAAAATTCGACATGGCGTATGCGGGATGCGTATCGATCGTATCGGTCCGGGCCGCAATGCAAGGCGCCGTGCAGCGGGCCACGCCAGCGCGCTGCAACGCCGCAATGCGGTTCGAAGCGGCGCGTAGCGCGTACGCCATTGCGAAATCTGTTCTAGGCCTTGCGCACGCTCTCGCTCTTCGGCGAATCGAAGTAGTACGTCGTGCGCTTGCGCGGACTGAGGTATTCATGCACTTCGCGGGCGAGCTGCGCCGGTTTCAGGCTGGCGGCAACGTTGATGTCGGTTTCTGTCATCAGGTCGATGATGATCGCCTCCGCCTTCGGCACGGCCTTGTCGTAGATGAGGATGCTGGGGCGCAGCGGCTTGGAGGAATTGACCGACACCACCATGCCCAGGGTATCGTCGGACAGGCGCACGATGGTGCCCGGCGGATAGACGCCCATGCAGCGGATGAACATGTTCAGCGGCGCCGCATCGAAATGCTGGCGCTGCTGCGCAAACATCTGCGACAGCGCTTCATAGGGCGTGACCGAGTCGAGCAGGTTGGGCTGGTTGCACAGGTTGTCGTAGGTGTTGACGATGGCGACGATGCGCGCCAGGGTCGAAATCTGCGCGCCTTTCAATTGCAGCGGATAGCCGCTGCCGTCGGCATGCTCGTGATGCTGGCCGATGATGTCCGTTGCCGCGCGCGACAGGCCGAGCTTGGCGGCTGTCGCCAGGCCGTACTGCGGATGCTGCTGCATCAGGTTGCGCTCGGCGCGGGTGTGCGGCTCGGTCTTCAGGCGCACCCGGTCGGGAATGTCGAGCTTGCCGATGTCATGGAACAGGCAGCCGACGCCCAGCTGCTTGATGTCGGCTGCCGGCACGTCGAGTTCGCGCGCCAGCATCATCGCCAGCACGGTCACGTTCAGGGAATGAAAATACATCTCCTCGCCGGCCACCTTGTCGTTCATCAGGTGGATCGCGATGTCCTTGTTGGTCAAAATCGAGTCGAGCATCTGCTGCACCAGCTGCTCGGCGCCCTGGTGGGAGGCCAGAGGCCGCGAGAACAGATTGGTGTTGAT
>JANXSS010000508.1 GCA_025356535.1 Herminiimonas sp. | reverse complement strand
TCGGCGCCGAGGCGCAGGTCGCGCTGGTGCGCGAGCGCGTCACGGCGCAGGTGATCGAGGCGCTGCGGCGCAGCGTGGCCGCCTTCGTCAAGCGCATCGTGGCCGAAGCCATCGATGCCGGCCTCGATCCCCTGCCGCTGCTGGGCCCGCTGGCCGACAACAGTTCGTCGGAGCCGGCCGCGCAGCAGTTCGAGCGCATTTCGCTGCGGGTGGCGCATGCCGTCGAGCGCCAGCAGGAGGAACGCCATGCGGCGCTCACCCGCGAGAGCATCAACCTGGCCGAGTATCCGGAATCGTTCGAGATGGCGCGCCGGCTGCCGCGGCGCTTCATCGCCCTGCTCGGCCCGACCAATTCCGGCAAGACGCATCAGGCAATGGAGGCGCTGATCAAGGCGAAGTCGGGCGTCTATCTGGCGCCGCTGCGCCTGCTGGCGCTGGAGAACTACGAGCGACTGGTCGAGGCGCGCCCGCACGGCATGGCGCTGAAGGTCAGCCTCGTGACCGGCGAGGAACGCCGCCTCACCGAAGGCGCCACCCATGTGGCCAGCACGGTGGAGATGCTGGACACCCGCCACCGCGTCGACGTCGCTGTCATCGATGAAATCCAGATGCTGGCCGATCGCGACCGCGGCGCCGCCTGGACGGCGGCGGTGTGCGGCGCGCCCGCCACAACCGTCTATCTGCTCGGCGCACTGGAGGCGCGGCGCGCCGTCGAAGCGCTGGCCGAGCGGCTCGAATGTCCGCTGGAGGTGCATATCCTGAAGCGCAAGGGGCCGCTGTCGATGGAGCCGATATCGGTGCGCAAGCTGCGCAACCTGCGAAAAGGCGATGCGGTGATTGCGTTTTCGCGGCGCGAAGTGCTGATGTGGCGCGACATGATCGCCGAAAACGGTTTTTCGGTCGCCACCATCTACGGCAACCTCTCGCCCGAAGTGCGGCAGGCGCAGGCAGCGCGCTTTCGCGACGGCAGCGCCGACATCGTGGTCGGCACCGACGCCATCGCCATGGGCCTGAACCTGCCGATCGAGCGCGTCGTGCTGACCACCTCGGTCAAGTACAACGGTGTCGAGGAAGAAGAACTGCCGGCCGCGCTGGCACGCCAGATCGCCGGCCGCGCCGGGCGCTACGGCGTCCATGAAGCCGGCTATGTCGCCGGCTACGATGACTACACGCACGAGGTCATCGCCTCGCTGCTCAAGGAAAAGTACGTGCTGCTCGCCACCACCGGCTTTGCGGTGGCGCCGACGCTGGAGCATCTGCATCGCATCGCCGCCGTCACGCACGAGAAGTCGCTGGCAAAGCTGCTGCGTCGCTTCGTCCACAACATCGATGTGCCGGATGGTTTTTTCTATCCGCGCATTACCGAGGACCAGAACGCGCGCGCCTTGTGGCTCGACACGCTGCCGTTGTCGATCGCCGAAAAGTTCACCATGTCGCTGGTGCCGGTGTCGTCGCGCATACCGATGTTGCAGCAGACCTGGGAGAACTGGGCCGGCGCACTCGCCAAGCGGCGCACCTGCCTGCTCAGGCGCGATGCGCATGCATCTGCCGGCCAGAACCTGCAGGAAGTCGAAGACACCTGCCGCATGTATTCAGCCTACGCCTGGCTCGGTTTTCGCCTGCCGGACACGTTTCCCGATGGTGAACTGGCCAACGCGCTGGCGCGCGAGGCATCGGTGCGGGTCGATGGAATCCTGCAGTCGCAAAACGCGGCCCTGCGGCGTCGGCAGGTAAAAAAAACCAGGTAACCGGATTGCGGTCCCTGTAACCGCCGCTCAGCTGGCTGCAAGGCCGACGGCAAGCGCGCCGGGCGTGCTTTTCAGGAGTTCGTTGCGATGCGCCCGGGTGACGGCAATGACCTGCTCGTTGAAGGCGTCGACGTCCTCGGCCGTCCGGCTCGTGACCAGGTTCCGGTCGACCACCACTGCCTGATCGACCCAGTTGCCGCCACCGGCGCGAATGCAATCGGCGAGTGCGCCCGCGCTGGTCAGGGTGCGACCGCTCACGAGGCCACAGCCGACCAGGAGCCGCGCGCCTTGCGAGATCGATCCGATCGGCTTGCCATCGGCCTGCATGTCGACCAGGAAATCCGCCAGGACCATCTGGTTGTGGTCCGCGCCGGATTGGCTGCCGAGCAGGATGACCGCATCGAAAACCCGTGCGTCCGCTTCGCCGCTGCTCAGGTCGGGTTTAAGCGGCTCGCTATCGGGTGGCGCATCGGCGGCGGGCACCGCGCGGCGCCAGGGCGACAGAATCTTGGTGATGGCGCCTTCGGCTTCGAGCGCATTGTTGACGCGGCCGAGAAGCGCCGACTCGAAACCGTCGTCGACGAACAGGGCAATATGCTGACCAATGAGAAGCGGATCCATGTGCATGTGCTTTGTGTTTTGACTGGTAACGCAGGTAAAAAGGACACATTTATGACTGCTAGTACACAGACCACCGCAGCGGCCTTTGGTTCCATTTGCAACAAATGGGACCTGGCGCCGGTCAATTCGTTCCGGCCGGGTGGCGGGAAAGTGCCTTTGCCAACACGCGCGGCCTGCACACTGCTGCACGATGCCCGTGTCGACGCTGCAGGCGGTGCGGCCGTGACGGCGGCGTGTCCGGTGGCGCCTGGGTTCATAATGACCGGAAAAGGGAGGCCGCATGAAATCCACCGACACGCGTGTTGCAGCGTTTTGCGAACAGTACAACCTGTCTGCCCCGATCCTGCTCGCACCAATGGCTGGCGCCTGCCCGCCCGAACTCAGTGTTGCCGTCGCCAATGCCGGCGGGGCCGGTGCCTGCGGTGCGCTGCTGATGGCGCCGGCACAGATCGTCGACTGGGCGCAGGCGGTGCGCAGGCAAACCGGCGGACCGTTTCAGATCAACCTGTGGATACCCGACCCGACGCCTGCACGCGCACCGGACGATGAAGCGCGGGTCGCTGATTTTCTAAGCAGATGGGGGCCGCGGGTTGCCGCCGATGCGGGCGGTGCGACGCCACCCGATTTTGCCGCCCAGTGCGAGGCGCTGCTGCAGGCCGCGCCGCGCATCGCGTCATCGATCATGGGCGTGTTCCCGCCGCAATTCGTCGCCCGCCTGAAAGCGCATGGCATCGCCTGGTTTGCCACGGCCACGACGACGGCCGAAGCCATTGCTGCTGCCGATGCGGGCGCGGATGCGATCGTCGCGCAAGGCATGGAAGCCGGCGGGCATCGCGGCTGTTTCGATGCAAGCGCTGCCGAGGCGCACCAGGTCGGCCTGTTTGCGCTGGTGCCGGCCATCGTCGACGCCGTGCGGATTCCCGTCATCGCCACCGGCGCAATTGCCGACGCCCGCGGCGTGGCGGCGGCATGCATGCTGGGCGCTGCCGCGGTGCAGATCGGCACCGGTTTCCTGCGCTCGCCCGAGGCGCAGATCCATGCCGCCTGGGCAGAAGCGATGGCAAACACCCGTCCGGAAGGCACGGTGCTCACGCGCGCCTTCAGCGGTCGTGCCGGGCGCAGCATCGAGACGGCCTATGTCCGGGCCGCCGCCGCGCATGACACGCCGCTGCCGCAGCCTTACCCGATCCAACGCGGCCTGAGCGCGGCCATGCGCGCCGACGCCCTGCGCCAGGGCGACGTGCAGCGCATGCAGGCCTGGGCCGGCCAGGCCTCTGCCCTGGCACGCCCGGTGCCGGCAGCCGAGATCGTTGCGTCGTTGTGGTCGCAGGCGCAGGACCTGCTCGGATTGCAGCGCCGATTGCAGCGCGCCGCTGGCGGACCAACCGTGCCGTGACGGACGGGGCCCGGGCAGGGCGCGGCGTTGCGTCTGGGCGTTGAGTCCGGGCGTTGGGTCACGGCGTTGCACGACCGAGCACCAGCACCGCATTGGTTCCGCCGAAAGCAAAGGAATTCGACAGCATGATCTGCGCGCGGCAACCGGTGCGCACCGTATTGGGCACGTAGTCGAGGTCGCATTGCGGATCGGCGTGCCGCAGGTGCATGGTCGGCAAGGCGACATCTGCCTGCATGGCGCGCAGCGACAGCGCGCATTCGAGCGCACCGGCCGCGCCCAGGAGATGGCCGTGCACCGCCTTGGTTGCACTGATCGGAATTGCCCGGGCCCGTGCGCCGAAGACCGCCCGCACGGCTGCCGTTTCGGTCGCGTCGTTTGCCAGCGTGCCGGTGCCGTGCGCATTGATGGCATCGACCTGCGCCGCCGCGATGCCGGCCGACGCCAGCGCGGCACGCATGGCCGCCGCCTGGCCCTCGATGTTGGGGCGGGTGATGTGGCCGATATCGGTTGCCAGGCCGTAGCCGAGCAGTTCGCCGAAGACCGGCGCACCGCGGGCAAGTGCATGGGTGCGCTCTTCCAGGATCAGCATTGCCGCGCCTTCGCCCAGCACCATGCCGCTGCGGTCGCGCGAGAACGGCTTGCATGAAGCCGAAGGCCTTTCCCGGTCGACGCCCGCCAGCGTGTGCAGCGCCTCCCAGGCCTTGAGTGCGCCCAGCGCCAGGGGCGCCTCGGCGCCGCCGGCAATGGCAAGGTCGAGTTCGCCGCGTGCAATGCGCAGCCAGGCCTCGCCAAGGGCCACGGCGGAGGCCGCGCAGGCCGTCGAATAGGTCAGGTTCGGCCCGCGCAAGCCGTGGTCGATGCCGATCCACGCGCCGGGCGCGTTATACATGCCCATCATGACGGTGAAGGGCTTGATGCGGTCGGACTGCTCGCCGTACAGCGTGCGGTAGCCGTCGTCGGTGGTGGCGGTGCCGCCCATGGCCGTGCCGGTAAAGACACCGATGCGCTCGCTTGGCCGGCCGGCAAGGTCGAGCCGGGCGGCAGCAATCGCCTGGCTGGTTGCCGCCAGCGCGAATTGCGTGACGCGGTCGAGCATGCGCAGGCGCGGCGGCGGAAAATGTGTCGCGCCGTCAAAGGTTGCGCAGGCGGCCAGCGGCGCATGCAGGCGGCTTGCCAGCGCCGCAGGCAACAGGCCGATGCCGGAGCGGCCGCAACTGGCATGTTGAAAGGCGTCTTCCAGGCAGTTGCCAATCGGCGAGACGATGCCGATACCGGTCACGACGACGCGCTTTCTCACGCGTTTCTCACGATTTTTCCGGCCATGGGGATGCCGCAGGGGGCGGTCTCGCGCCGGCCTGTGCGGCAACCAGGCCGTCGATGTAGGCGACAACGTCGCCAAGCGTCGTCAGGCGCTCGAATTCTGGGGGCACGACGATCCTGAAGGCGTCTTCGACCGTGAAAAGCAGTTCGGCAAGCGCCAGCGAATCGAGGCCGATGTCTTCCAGGGCGGTCTGCGGCTGCAAGCGCTCGGCGCTGATCTGGTAATCCCTGGTCAGGGCATTGCACAGCCAATCGAAAGTCGTCGCTGTAGTCGTACTCATGTTCATGCTCGTGCTCGTGCTCACGATTTCCGCCCGCGCCGATGCATCGCAAAAGCTGCCGCATCTGCAGACCGTCATTCAGAATGGTAGGTTGGCACGCCGCTGCCATGCGCTTGCTCAAGCCGCAGGCGACTTCAGGCGTCGGCAATGCGCAGTGTGTCGGAAACCCGGCGCACCTTGCCGGCCTGGATCGCACCCTGTGTCAGCAGTGCCGGAAAAAGCTGCGTCAGCCGCGACATGAGCGCGCCGGACGCGTCATGCATTGCCAGGTGGGCAAATGCGGCAGCAAGGCGCAGGCGCGGGCCGAACTGGCGGCGCCATGCAAGGCCGTAGTGCCCGGCCAGCGCGCGCTGCCCGGCGGCCGACTGCAGCGCAGGCGCGCACTGCCCGGTCAGGCGGGTGCACAGCAAGAACGCCGCCTGCAATGCCATGCTCATGCCTTCGCCGACGATCGGATGGGCTTCGCCGGCGGCATTGCCGACCTGAAACGGCACGGCGTCGAGGCCGGCGCGTACGCCCGGGCGCAGCGGCCCCGATCCGATCCAGGCGCCGGTGCGCAGCGCCGCCGAGAGCGCGTCGTCGACGCCGCGACAGGCGCGCCGCAGGTAGCGCTCGACCGCTTGCCCGACAGCCATGCCGGGCGCGGCGCGGCGCAATGCGTACAGGCGGTCGCGGCGCACGCAGCAGGCCAGCGTGGTGACGCCGCCCCCGGCGCGCACCATGCCGCCGTAGCCGCCGGCAAAGGCCAGTATCGGCAGCAGGCCGTCGGCCAGCGTGCCGCCGGTGAAATTGGCCTTGAATGCGAGCAGATCGTCGGCCCGGTGCAGGCGCGGCGGCGTGGTGGCATTTTCGCGCAGCGTTTCCCAGGAGCCGTGTGCATCGATGAGCAACGGCGAGCGCAGCAGCACGCGCCGCTCGGTCTCGATTGCGCGGGCGTGGCAAGACCAGTTGCCCGCCTCGCCATCGATGCCGACGACGCACCAGGGCTGAAAAATCGTCACGCCGAGATCGCAGGCGCGGTCGCGCAACAGGGTGTCGAGCGTTTCCCTGCCGAGCGCACGGCCCCACGGGAAGGCGGCATCGGCGGCCGCCGGCATGGCGGCAATCACGGTGCGGGTCCGATGCATCAGCGCGATGCGGCGGATCTCGGGGCCGGCCAGTGCATCGAATTGCGCGCCCACGCCGAGCGCTGCAAGCAGCGGCAGATTGCTGGCGGCGATGCACTCGCCGCAGACCTTGCGCCGCGGGAAGCGCTGCTTTTCCACCAGGCCGACCGACCAGCCCGCGCCTGCCAGCAGGATGGCGCAGGCCGCGCCTGCCGGCCCGGCGCCGATGATCACGGCATCGAAGTGCGTGCGCATCACCGGCGCTCCCGCTGCGCCCGGAAACAATGGGAAAACAGGCCCGCCGGATATTCGACGAGCCGCCAGGTCGATTTGGCCGGCCATGCCTGCGTCAGGTCGTACCCGATGAAACCCGCCTGCACGCTCAGGACGGCATCCTTGCGCGTGAGCGCATTGGCGCCGATTGCGCCGACCAGGTGGGCCGCGCCCAGGGCGCGCCACGAGCGCCGCGGCTCGCAGGCAAAAAAACGGTCTGCCGTCGCGGCGACGGCATCGAGAATCAGGCGCAACTGCGCCGCCGTGAAATGATGCAGGAACAGATTGGCGACGACGATATCCCAGCGCGGCGCATGCGGCCCTGAATCTGAATCCGATTTCGATACGGGCGAGCATGCCGCCGCAGCCCAGTCCATGACATCGGCCGCATGCGGCACGGCTTTCCAGCCGCATGCGGCGTAGGCTGCGATGGTGGCCGGCGTCACCAGCGCCTGCCGGTCCAGCAGCGTCAGGTCGACTGCCGGCCAGTCCCGTTTCAGGACAGCGGCGGCGCGCAGCATCAGGCTGCCGTCGCCGGCGCCGAGTTCGAGAATGCGCAGGCGCGCGCCGCCTGCGCCTGCATCGCCCCAGCCCGCCAGTCCGCGCCGCAGCAGCGGCACGGTGCCCATCAGCCAGTGCAGCCGCCGCAGGTCGCGGCGCGAGCCGATCGCGTCGGGATGGTCCGGCGCCAGCGCGTCGAGGGCCTCCGCGCCGACCGCCCTACGCATGGCCTGCCTCGGCTCGCTGAAGCAGCGTCGCCGGCACGGCCGCCACCGGCATCATGACGACACCGCCAGCAATGCGCCATGACAGCAGAAGCCGGCGCCAAAGGAAGACAGCCACCACCAGCCGTCATCGGCGCCGTCGCGCATTGCCGCCTGCAGGACGAAATAGACGAATGCGCTCGACAGGTTGCCGTGCTCGCGCAGCATTGCGGCGCTGTAGCCGAAGCACTCCGGCGCCAGTTCGAAGGTACGCGCCAGTTCGGTCAGCACATCCCGCCCGCCGGCGTGCATGATCCAGGCCGCGATGTCGGGCAGGTGCAGATGGTGACGTTCGAGCACCCGTGCCAGCACTGCCCGCGCATGCCGGGCCGCCAGCGCCGGCACTGCCCGCGTGAGAACGTTGCGCAACATGCCATTGCGCTGCTCGAACATCAGGGCGTCGCGCGCGGCCGGATCGATGAACGATTCGGTATCGACCCACGCGATGCGCCGGCCCGACACAGGCGGCGTGGCTGAGAGGACGGCAGCGCCTGCGCCGTCGCCGAACAGGCAGGCACTGATCAGCACGCCCGGGTCGTCGTCGAGGTACATTGCCGCCGAACTGATTTCAACGCATATCGACAGCACGTGCCGATGCTGTCCCGACTGCAGCAGCGCACTGCCCAGCTGCAGGTTCGGCACCGCCGCAG
>JANXSS010000499.1 GCA_025356535.1 Herminiimonas sp. | reverse complement strand
AAGATATTGCAAATATAACAATCTCCCGCGTATTCTGACCGGTCAATGCCGACAATGAGAAGACTAACCTCCCCTTTGCCAAGATTTGCGAATACCGATCACCCCGCGATCGAGCCAGGCCCGCAAAACGTTTCGTCTCCGCGTGGCGCATCGTCCGGCTTCACCCGGCTGCACCCAACTTCCCATCTGCGTATCCGGTCGGCCCCACAGACGCGAACGTCGTCGCCGCTTCGCACCGAAGTGCCACGTGCGGCGTCGTTTTCCCATCTGCCCGAGAGCGTGCCTGCAAACACCGACTTGCACGCCGCCCCAGCAGCAGATGCGATGGAAGCCGGACTGCAGGATGACGCCCAGGTTCCACCGGTGTGCGCGGGGATGCGTCGCAGATTGCCACCGGCCTGCGTCAACCATGGCAGGCGCCTCGGACAGGGATTGAAGCGTGTGGCAATTACCGCCACAAAGGCGTATCTCAGCTTTGTGGGCGTCGGTGCAGCGATCAAGCTTGCCAAGCATCACGGCGATCTGCGGCCCGATCCGCTGCAGTTCGTCAGGGCGGCATTCACGGGAACGGAACGCGCCGATAGTCTGGAAGTGCAAAAAGCCCGTGAGATCGTCCTGCAGGCATATGGCGACTTCATTGATACCAAAACACAGTGCGTTGATCCGGTCGTCACTTTCGTGCCGGCATTGAGAAACAGCGATCAACGGCAGACTTCGGGCCAATTCATTGACGGCGCCCGACAATCGACCGGTATCGCATTCAACGGCACTGTCGCCGCATTCAATTCAACACACGGGGGCAATTCGACAGCCGCGTTGCCTGAAACGGCAGGGCCGCAGGCGCGCAGCGGCGAGCTTCGATTCACGGCCTATAACCTGTATCTGCCCCAGATCGCCGTGCATGAATATTTGCACTGCTTTACCCATCCGAACTTTCGCAATGCAACGGCTGACAACAGTCGCGATCCACTGATTCGTCACGTGCTGGTCGAGGGTTCGACGCAGTACCTGACGCTGCAGACACCGTTCGATCGACGCGGCGACTATTCGGGAAGATACAGCGCCATTTACGTCGATGAAGTGAAATTCATCGGCAAGGTCGTTGACGACATCGGCATCGACACGCTCAAGAAGGCGTATCTCTGCGGCGACCCGCCGGCAATTGAAAAAATGCTGGCGGCGACAGCCGATCATGCAGACGTTCTGTTTCGCGGTTGACGGCGCGACGCTGCGATGCTGCGATGCTGGAGAAACGTCGTGCGAGCAGCCAGGTCCGTGATCTAGAATTTCGGAATGTGCACGGTCTTGCTGATCATTAGCGTACCCGACAGGACGAACAGCAGCGCCAGCGGATGCAGCGCCAGCGGGCCCACCTGCCAGACGCCGCCATAGAGCTGCTCGCCAAGCCGGGCCTGCCAGGCAGCCCAGGCCAGCACTGCGGTCAGCAGCACGCTGGTCGGAATCGGCGTGCCTTCGAAATACTTTACCTTGCCACCGGCATCGGACATGCTCTCGGCCGTGACGTTGAAACGCGCCAGGCGGCTGACGCCACAGCAGACGAAATACACCAGCGCCACGCAGTCCCAGCCGCCCTGCATGCCGGCGGCAAACGCCAGGGCCGCCGGCGCCACGCCAAAGGAAATCACATCGGCCAGGGAATCGAGCTCACGGCCCAGCGCCGAATGCTGCTGGCGCCAGCGTGCAACCTTGCCATCGAAGACATCGAAGATGAAGGCGGCTGGCGCCATCGCTGCTGCCAGCAAAAAATCCGACAGCGCGCCGCTGACCATGAAACGCATCGCCAGAAAAATACCGGCCACGCCGCAGGCTGCATTGCCAAGCGTTAGAAAGTCGGCCAGATGAAATCCGCGGATCATCGAAAAATGCCGCGGCGGCGGGCCGGCCGGGCGTGGGTTTTCCTTCAGGGGCATGGCAGTCATCTCGCATCCGTTGTCAAGAACACAGGGTAGCATCCGGGCGCGCCGGCACCGGCCCTGCTCTACTTTGCGCCGCTTGCCGCCGGCGCGGTCATCGGCATGCCGGAGGCGGGTGGCTGCGAAGCCGGCTCCTGCACGATCACTTCACGGATCAGGCCGCCGCCGGCGACACTGCCGCTGGTGGTGCCGGCGCCGAGAATGCGCAGGCGGCAGGCGTCGCGCTGGTCGCCAGGCAGGGCGTCGCAGCGTTGCATGGCGTTCTGGTCGGCGGCGCTGCCAGGGCTGCTCAACTGGCCGCGACGTGCTTCCGCCTGCGCCGCACCGGCTTCCTTCATGCAGGTCGTGCGATCTTCGTTGCTGGTGCCATCGACGCAACTCTTGTACGGATTACCGGTGGTGCTGGTGACTGCCGCCGAAGTGGCGCCCTGCGCCGCAGCACTGCCGCCAAACACCAGCGCGCTGCCGAACACGGCCGCTGCCAGTGCGCTGGAAAGACGTCGGACTGCAAGCATACCGATCGTGACCGTTGAATCGTGAACCATGACAACCTCCGCGTAAAGGAACCGAGGCTAGCTGCGCCGTCCGCCCCGGTCTGTACGCTAGCCGGCTTAGCCGCTGGTCAATGTTTCAACAAGGCAGGTTCGGCTACCCTGCGTCCGACTTTCGTTCCCGCTTTTCCGGACACGAAATAAGCGATTTCGACCTTAGCGTTTTCCGGGCCAGCGCCTACACTGGTTCGTGATGCGCAGGCTGACCGGCGATCGGCGCATCGCTTTCAAAAAGGAAATCCGAATGAAAAAATACCTGTTTGTATGTGGCATTCTCATGCTGTCGGGTTGTTCCGGCATGGGTTCCATGTTTGGCTCGAGCGGTGGCGGCAGCGGCTCGGGAAGCACCGCCGGCATGAGCGGCACGAATGGCTCGGACGGTGCAGCAACCCCGGGTGGCAGGAGCGGCATGAACGGCGTGACCGGCTACAGCGCCGCGACGGGCAATCCGATCGGTACCGACGGTTTTATCTACGCAGGTGGCAACTGATTTTTTCTAGCAATGGAAGCGCCTTCGCGGCGTCCTGACCTTCCTGCAAAGCGTGCGCAAGGTGCGTTGGTACACGGATCTTTTCTGCCAGTTCGGATAGCATCTTTTTCGTCCGGCACATATGCACCGATGCGCGGCCCGGGCTCATGTTTTCCTACGGAGTCTCGGGCCATTTTCTGATTGAAACAAAAAGCGCCCGGACGTTACAGTGTAACCAGTCGCCGGCTGCAACCATTGCCTGCCAAAGCGAAAAAATACCGTACCAGCTGCCCCGACCATGGTGCCATCAATGATGAATCAAACCGATCAGCCACGTCAAAACGGCGATACCGCCGAATTCATGTCCACGGGCATTCCAGGCCTTGACGCCGTGCTCTCCGGCGGCCTCACGCGCGACCGTCTCTATCTGGTCGAAGGTGAACCCGGCACCGGCAAGACCACGCTTGCAATGCAGTTTTTAAATGACGGCGCGCGACGTGGCGAGACCGTCGTCTATGTCACGCTGGCCGAGACCAGCATCGAGCTCAAGGCGGTTGCGGCCTCCCACGGCTGGGACATGCAGCGTGTGCACCTGCATGAAATCATCCCCGGCGAAAGCATCCTTTCGGCCGACGAGCACTACACGATGTTCCATCCCGCAGAAGTCGAGATGGGTTCGACCACACAGCAGATCCTCGACGTCATCGAGAAACTCAAGCCGAGCCGGGTCGTCATCGATTCGCTGTCCGAATTGCAGCTCCTGGCCAAGAGCGCGCTGCGTTACCGGCGCCAGGTGCTCGGACTCAAGCAGTACTTCGCAACCCGTGCCTGCACCGTCCTGCTGCTCGACGACTGCAGTGCGCCAAGCGCCGACCTGCAGGTGCGAAGCGTTGCCCACGGCGTCATTACGCTCGAATTGATCAACCAGAGTTACGGCGCCGAGCGGCGCAAGCTGCGCGTGGTCAAGAACCGCGGCATCGCCTATCGCGGCGGCATGCATGACTACAGGATCCGACGCGGCGGCATCAGCGTCTATCCGCGCCTGGAGGCGTCGCATACGCGCGTCATGCAGGAGCGCGCGCAGTTGCGCAGCGGCCTGCAAACGCTCGACCAGCTGCTCGGCGGCGGCCTGGAAGAAGGCACCAGCACGCTCATCTCCGGCCCGCCCGGCACCGGCAAGTCGACCCTCGCCGCGCAGTTCGTCGATGCCGTCACGCGGCGCGGCGAAGCCGCCGCCATGTTCCTGTTCGAGGAAGCGGCCAACAACCTGCTGCTGCGCTCGAACAAACTCAACATGGACCTGACCGGCGCGCTCGAACGCGGCCTGCTGAAGATCCGGCAGATCGATCCGGCCGAGCTGTCGCCCGGCGAATTCACCCATG
>JANXSS010000466.1 GCA_025356535.1 Herminiimonas sp. | reverse complement strand
CGCAGGCCCTGCGCTGCATACTGGTTCAGGCAGGCCTTGATGAGCGAGGACTTGCCGGTGCCGCGCGCGCCGGTCAGCAGCACGTTGTTGGCCGGCGCGCCGGCGACGAACTGCAGCGTGTTCTGTTCGATGACGTGTTTTTGCGGGCCGATGTTGTGCAGGTCGGACAGTGCAATCGGCGCCATGTGGGCGACCGGCTGCAGGATGCCGTGGTTGTTCTGCCTGCGCCAGCGGAAGGCGGTTGCCGCCGTCCAGTCGACAGCCGGACGGGCCGGCGGCAACAGGGTTTCCAGCCGCACCATCAGGGCTTCGGCGCGGGTCAGGAATTGATCGAGTGTGGTCATTGGAAGGATGCGCAGGCTTACGTGAGACCCGCCGGATCAGCAACAGATCCGGTACGGGTTAGGGGAACTTGGTCGGGGAATTTTCCGGAAACGGTTCAGGACCGGTAATCCGCATTGATCGTCACATACTCGTGCGACAGGTCGCAGGTCCAGATGGTGGCCGCCTGCGTGCCGCGCCCGAGCCGCACCCGCACCGTGATCTCGCTTTGCTGCATGACGCGCTGGCCGTCGGTCTCCAGGTAGGCCGGATTGCGCCCGCCGTTTTTTGCCACCAGCACGTCGTCGAGGTACAGGTCGAGCTTGCCCACATCAAGGTCGTCGACACCCGCATAACCGATGGCGCACAGGATGCGGCCAAGATTCGGGTCGGAGGCGAAGAAGGCCGTTTTCACCAGCGGCGAATGACCGATCGAGTAAGCGATCCGGCGGCATTCGGCAACGCTGGCGCCCTCCTCGACCGTGATGGTGATGAACTTGGTGGCGCCTTCGCCATCGCGCACGATCATCTGCGCCAGTTCCTGCGACAGCGAGATCACCGCTGCCGCCAGCGCCGCGTAGGCTGGCGAATCGGCGTCGGTGATCTGCACCGATGCAGCGCCGGTTGCCATCAGGATGAAGGAATCGTTGGTCGAGGTGTCGCCGTCGATGGTGATGCAGTTGAAGGACGCATCGGCGGCCTGCCTGACCAATCCGTCGAGCAACGGTTGCGAGACGCCGGCATCGGTTGCCAGAAAGCCCAGCATGGTCGCCATGTTCGGCCGGATCATGCCGGCGCCCTTGCTGATGCCGGTCAGCGTGATGGTCTGGCCGTCGATGACGAGGGTACGCGAGGCCGCTTTTGGCTGCGTGTCGGTGGTCATGATCGACTCGGCTGCGGCCAGCCAGTTGTCTTCCTTCAGGTTGACGATTGCTGCAGGCAGGCCGGCGACGATGCGGGAAACCGGCAAGGGTTCGAGGATCACGCCGGTTGAAAACGGCAGGATCTGCGCCGCTTCGCAGCCGAGCAACGCGGCCAGTGCAGCGCAGGTGGCGTTGGCGTCGGCCAGGCCCGATTCACCCGTGCCGGCGTTTGCATTGCCGGTGTTGATCAGCAGGGCGCGCATGCCGGCATCGACGCCGGCGCCGATCCGCATGCCTTCAAGGCGCGCCTTGCAGACCTGCACCGGCGCGGCGCAAAAGCGGTTGGTGGTGAAGATGCCTGCTACCGTTGCGCCGGGCGCCAGCGTCATGATCAGGACATCCTTGCGATCGGGCTTGCGCACGCCCGCTTCGGCAAAACCGAGGGCGATGCCGGGAACCGGTTTCAGGTTGGCGGCAAGGGGTAGTGGAAGGTTGACGGCCATGATGGTTTTCTATTCGAAAAAGAGGCAGCCGCCATTGTAGCCGGATCACTGGCGCGGGCGGCATGCCGCGTTGCGCATGAATGGAGGGCGACAGGCGCCCCTCTTGAATGGTTCGATGCGTGTTTCTGACAAGTAATTCGGCAATCCCATGCCGCGACCGCTTCCTTTGACGATACTTGCGACCTTATGGAAATGACATCACGCGCAGCATGCTGCGGCATCGCGTACCAGTCATGCCCCTTTTAACGTTTTCACAGGGAATACCGACATGGATAATCGCCTTTCCATTCCACGCACACCGGCACCGACATCATCGGCTGCTGCGGCTGCTACCACGCCAGCGCAGGATGCTGCCGGCATTGCGACCGCGGCACCGACTGCCCGCTCCCCACGAACGGCCACGGAGAACGGTACTGCAGCCTCGAACGACCTGCAGGCGCTGCGCAATCTGCCGACGCGTCGCATGCAGCTCGCGCCGGTTGTGGAAGATGGTGCGGCTTCGTTGCCGGCAATGACGAGCGTCATCAAAAAACACGTCATTGGATTTACGACATCATCGGAAACCAAAGCGTTACGGACGTCTAATAACGACCTGGCGACCATCGGCAGCGAACGCTTCACTAGCCTCAGTCTCGGCGAAGGCGCACCGCTTGCGCGGCTCGCTGCGATGCTGGAAGGGTTGCCGAACGTGACGCACGTGCGCGTAACCGACGTTGCAAGTTTCAGCGACCAGACGCTGGCAACCATGGCCCGCGAGGACATGGCGGCTGGCAGCAAGATAACGCATCTCGACCTGAGCAATTGCCGGGAACTCACTGACGAAGGCCTTGCTCAATTGAAAAACTTCAAGAAGCTGCAGTCGGTGAATCTTCAGAGCTGTCGGCGGCTTACCAATGCCGGATTGGTGCACCTGCAGGAAGTCGACGACCTGCAGTCACTGAGTCTGGCGAAATGCAGGATGCTCAACGATACCGGCCTGGGCCATCTGCGGCCGCTGACGACACTGACTTCACTTGATCTGCAGGGCCTTACTGAGATCACCGATGCCGGCCTGGCAGGCTTTGAAGGCATGCAAGACATGACGTCACTGAATCTGCGAGGCTGCAGCCGGCTCACCGATGCCAGCCTGGAGCTGGTCGATACGCTGGAACAGTTGACGTCGCTGTCACTGGCCTTTTGTACCGGCATGTCGAATGACGGACTTGCCAGGCTGGGCAATCTGAAAAAGATGGAATCGCTCAACCTGGCAAGTTACGGCGGTCTGGAAAGCGACGCGCTGGACCATTTCGCGCACATGGATCAGCTGCATACGTTGAATTTACGTAATGCCTCGTTCGTGGGCGACAATGGCCTTGAACGATTGCAAAATCATCCCCGGCTGCGGACGCTGAACCTGTCCGGCTGCATACCGATTTCCAATGACGGTCTGGCGCATTTGCGCAATCTGAAGCAGCTCGAGTCGATCGATCTGAGCCGATGCGGAGTGCTCAGCGATGTCGGCTTCGCCCATCTGGCCGAAATGGATCAGTTGAAATCAGTCGACCTGCGCGATACGCGTGTATCCGCTGAAATGGTCGAGCGGCTGCGGTTGCGCGACGTCAT
>JANXSS010000435.1 GCA_025356535.1 Herminiimonas sp. | reverse complement strand
GGTCCACTTGCCCGAGATCAGGTTCGGCAGGAAGGTCTGTTTCTGCGCCTCGGTGCCCGCCGTCATGAGCGCCTCGATCGCGCCGTCGGTCAGCAAGGGGCACAGTGCGAACGCCAGGTTGGCGGAATTGAGCATCTCGATGCATGGCGTTGCCACCAGCTTCGGCAGGCCCTGGCCGCCGAAATCAGCGGGATGCTGCACACCCTGCCAGCCGGCGTCGCCGAAGGCCTTGAACGCTTCCTTGAAGCCCGGCGTGGTGGTCACCGTGCCTTCGCGCCAGAAGCTCGGCTGCTGGTCGCCGGTCCAGTTCAGGGGAGCGACGACTTCGCTGCAGAATTTTGCATTTTCCTCGAGCACCGCCTCGACTGTTTCGGGCGTCGCATCCTCGCAGCCGGGCAGCGCATTGACGGCCTCCAGTCCGGCAAGCTCCTGCATTACAAACAGCATGTCCTTCAACGGCGCCCGGTAAGTCATGTCAGTCTCCGAAATCATTATCTTTTGAAAGTACAAGGGCACCGACCGGTGCCCCGCCTGCATGCCCGCAGCGATTGCCGCGGGCGAGTCGCCGGCCTCAGCCGAGCTCGGTCACAAGTTGCGGCACCACGTCGAACAGGTCACCCACCAGGCCGTAGTCGGCCACCGAAAAGATCGGCGCTTCCGCATCCTTGTTGATGGCAACGATCGTCTTCGAATCCTTCATGCCGGCCAGATGCTGGATCGCACCCGAGATGCCGACGGCAATGTAGAGCGACGGCGCGACGATCTTGCCGGTCTGGCCGACCTGCCAGTCGTTGGGCACGTAGCCGGCATCGACCGCCGCGCGCGAGGCGCCCATGGCCGCACCGAGCTTGTCGGCAAGCGGCTCCAGGATCTTGAAGTTGTCGCCGGAACCCATGCCGCGACCACCCGAGACGATGATCTTGGCAGCGGTCAGCTCCGGCCGGTCGGACTTTGCCAGTTCGCGCGAGATGAAGGCCGAGCGGCCCGAATCGGCGACCGCGGCGATGGTTTCGATGGCGGCGCTGCCGCCGCCGGCGGCTGCATCGAAACCGGTGGTGCGCACCGTGATGACCTTGACCGGATCGCTCGACTGTACCGTTGCAATCGCATTGCCGGCATAGATCGGACGCTCGAAGGTGTCCGGCGCATCGACCTTGGTGATTTCCGAAATCTGCGCCACATCCAGCACTGCCGCTACCCGTGGCAGGATGTTCTTGCCGTAGGCGGTGGCTGGCGCCAGGATGTGCGAATAGTTCGATGCGATCGCCAGTACCTGGGCCGCGATGTTTTCGGCAAGACCATCGGCAAAGGGCGCGCCGTCGACCACCAGCACCTTGGTCACACCGGCGGCTTTCGACGCGCTTTCCGCGGCGCCGCCGCAGCCATGGCCGGCGATCAGTACATGTACCTCGCCACCGCAGGCAATTGCCGCCGTGATCGTATTGAGGGTGCTTCCCTTGAGGGAAACGTTATCGTGTTCGGCAACGACTAGTGCGGCCATGATGCATCCTTTTTAAGGCGGCAAACGGTATGCGTTCGCCAGCGATGTGTTTGGGTTGTTCCGACGACGCACGGGCGGTATGCCTTGCGCCGGTCGGCCTGCCTTGCAGCGTTTCCTGCCTGCGTGTCTGATTGCGTGTCTGATTGCCTGTTGATTGCTCGCCCGCCTGCCGGACGACCCGGCTCAGATGACCTTTGCCTCGGTTCTCAGCTTGTTGACCAGTGTCGCCACATCCGGCACCTTGATGCCGGCCGAACGCTTGGCCGGCTCGACCACCTTCAGCGTCTTCAGGCGCGGTGCCGCGTCCACACCCAGGTCCGCCGGCTTGAAGACATCCATCGTCTTCTTCTTCGCCTTCATGATGTTGGGCAGCGTCACGTAGCGCGGCTCGTTGAGGCGCAGGTCGGTCGTGACGATTGCAGGCAGGGTGAGGGAAATCGTTTCCAGGCCGCCGTCGACTTCACGGGTGACGGTTGCACGGTCGCCATCGATGACCACCTTCGAGGCGAATGTCGCCTGCGGCCAGCCCAGCAGCGCAGCGAGCATCTGCCCGGTCTGGTTGCAATCGTCGTCGATTGCCTGCTTGCCCAGGATGATCAATTGCGGCTGTTCCTTGTCGGCCACGGCTTTCAACAGCTTTGCCACGGCCAGCGGCTGCAGCTCCGCGTCGGTCTCCACCAAAATGCCGCGGTCGGCGCCGATCGCCATGGCGGTGCGCAGGGTTTCCTGGCATTGCGTCACGCCGCACGAGACGGCAACCACTTCGGTGACCTTGCCGGCCTCCTTCAGGCGCATGGCTTCCTCGACGGCGATCTCGTCGAACGGATTCATCGACATCTTGACGTTGGCAATATCGACGCCCGAGCCATCCGACTTGACGCGAACCTTGACGTTGTAATCGACCACCCGCTTGACCGGAACCAGAACTTTCATGGATGTACCTTTAATAAACGATTGATGTTCGCGAAAATGTATCAAGGATTATAAAGAACTATGTGCCCTTGCGCAGAATTTTAGCACGATCGTGCGATTATATTTCCTGGCGGCCGTGCTTGCGCCCCGGGCCATCAGGATTTTGCGGGCACTGGTGTGCCTGGCACGGACGAAAAAAATGCCAGCAATGTCGCTCGAGGCGCTGCTGGCAGGTGCATGCAAAAGCCGGCGGCATGGACGCCGCCGCGAATCATTTGCGCTTCATGAAAAAAGTGAATTCCTTGTTTTCTTCGCCGTGGGACAGCAGTTCGTTGCCGGTCTGCTTGGCAAATGCCTGGAAGTCGCGCACCGCGCCGGGGTCGGTCGCCATGACGCGCAGTACTTCGCCGCTGCTCATCTCGGCAAGCGCTTTTTTCGTCTTCAAAATCGGCAGGGGGCAATTCAATCCCCGCGCATCGAGTTCCTTGCTGTAATCCATTTGCATGCTTTCTAGTCCGGTTGGCACTAATCATACTCCCGATTCAAACGGCTGCGATCCTCTCTGATGCGTTGCAACAACGTCAATCCTGAACAAACGTCGTCAGCCGTCCGGTGTGGCAGGCACGGCCGGTTGTGCCGGCCAATCCGCAAATTCCACGTTCAGCCCGCGCGCCCGCATCCAGTCGGCCATTGCATAACCGGTGCCGGCACGCCAGGGGCGCAATTTTTCCGGTGCGATCAGGCGAAACTCGACCAGTTCGGCAGACAGGCGGACGTCACCGCTGGCCACCACGTGGTACGCCAGGATGACCTCGTTCTTGCGGATGAATTCGTAATTGCCGATCAGGCTGATTCTCTGCGCATCAAGGTTCGTTTCTTCTTTCAGCTCCCGTGCAATCCCCTCTTCGGGTGTTTCACCGCGCTCCATGAAACCGGTGATGAGCGCGAAGGTCTTCTCTGCCCACGCAGCGTTACGCGCCAGCAAAATGCGTCCTTCGACCTCGACCAGGGCCGCCAGCACCGGCAGAGGATTGTCGTAATGCGTCCAGTGTCCGCTCGGGCAGCCCAGCCGGTCACGCTCGCCGTCGAAAACGGTGGCAAGCGCTGCGGCGCATACCGGACAATAGTTCAGG
This sequence comes from Herminiimonas sp., assembly GCA_025356535.1. Taxonomy (GTDB): domain Bacteria; phylum Pseudomonadota; class Gammaproteobacteria; order Burkholderiales; family Burkholderiaceae_D; genus JANXSS01. Next base: position 3,082 of record JANXSS010000435.1, on the reverse strand, counting down.
CTCGCCATGGCCAAGGTCCGGTTTCGCCTGGCGATGCGGCAGGCATTTCGCTCACGCGCGCTCGCCGATCCATGCCGGCACGGCACGCAAGGCTTCGGCCAGGCCGCTCGGATCGGTGCCGCCGGCCTGTGCCATGTCGGCCCTGCCGCCGCCCTTGCCGCCGACCTGCAGGGCGACGAAATTGACCAGCTCCCCAGCCTTGATGCGCGCCGTCGCGTCGGCAGTCACGCCGGCGATCAGGCTGACCTTGCCTTCCTTGACGGCGGCCAGGACGATCGCCGCGCTTTTGAGCCTGTCCTTTAACTGGTCCATGGTCTGGCGCAGGGTCGCCGCATCGGCGCCATCGAGTACTGCGGCCAGCACCTTGATGCCGCCCACATCGACCGCCTGGCGCGAGAGTTCGTCGCCCTGGCTGGCGGCAACCTTCGACTTCAATGCCAGCAGTTCGCGCTCCAGCGTCCTGACATGCTCCTGCACCTGCGCGATGCGCTGGGTGATCTCTTCGGGCGGCGCCTTCAGGGCGGCTGCCGCCTCGTTGACACGGCCGGCCAGCGACTGCACCAGCGCCAGCGCGTTTTCGCCGGTGACCGCTTCGACGCGGCGAATGCCGGCCGCGACACCGCCTTCGGAGACGATCTTGAAGAGGCCAATGTCGCCGGTGCGGGTGACGTGCGTGCCGCCGCAAAGTTCCTTGGACGAACCGATGCCCAGCACCCGCACCTCGTCGCCATACTTTTCGCCGAACAGCGCCATGGCGCCATGCTTGACGGCGTCGTCGTAGGCCATCAGCTGCGCTTCGGTGGCGGCATTGGCGAGAATCTCGTGATTGACGATTTCCTCTACCCGGCGAATCTCGTCTGCCGACAGCGGCGCGTTGTGGCTGAAGTCGAAGCGGGTCTTGTCGGCGTCGACCAGCGAGCCTTTTTGCGCGACATGGCTGCCCAATACTTCACGCAGTGCCTTGTGCATCAGGTGGGTGGCGGAATGATTGCGAATCGTGTGCGCACGCTGCGCGCCGTCCACGCGTGCCTCGACCGTATCGCCAACTGCCAGCGTGCCGCCGGTGAGCTGGCCGTGATGGCCGAATACGTCCGGCTGCACCTTCAGCGTATCGGTGACATGGAAAGCGGCACCGGCCGACTCGAGCATGCCGGTGTCGCCTGCCTGGCCGCCCGACTCGGCATAGAACGGCGTCGTGTCCAGCACCACCACGCCATCCTGGCCATCGGTCATCTGCGGTACCGCCTTGCCATCCACATACAGCGCCACCACGCGCGCTGCATGCAGCAGCAGTTCATAACCGACGAAGCGGGTCTTCTCGCCGGTGTACTCGACACCGGCGGCCATGCGGAACTTGCCGGCAGCGCGCGCGGTGGTGCGCTGGCGTTCCATGGCGGCCGCAAAACCGGCTTCGTCCAGGGCGACATTGCGTTCGCGGCAGATGTCGGCCGTCAGGTCGAGCGGAAAGCCGAAGGTGTCGTAGAGCGTGAAGGCGGTTTCGCCGTCGAGCCGGCTGCCGTTCTTTGCCAGCGCCGCCTCCAGGATCTTCATGCCGTGTTCCAGCGTTTCGCCGAAGCGCTCCTCTTCTTGCCTGAGCACCTGCTCGACGCGTGCCGCCGCCTGTGCCAGCTCCGGATAGGCGCCGCCCATTTCCTGCACCAAATCGCCCACCAGCTGGTGGAAGAACGGCCGGGTCTGGCCCAGCTTGTGACCATGGCGCAGCGCGCGCCGGATGATCCGGCGCAGCACGTAGCCGCGCCCTTCGTTACCCGGCAGGATGCCGTCGACGATCAGGAAGGCGCAGGCACGGATGTGGTCGGCAATCACCTTCAGGGAATTGTCGGCCAGGTCGGTCGCACCGGTGGCGCGCGCCGCCGCCTTGATCAGGTGCTGGAACAGGTCGATCTCGTAATTCGAATGCACGTGCTGCAGTACCGCGGCAATGCGCTCCAGACCCATGCCGGTATCGACGCAGGGACGCGGCAGCGGATGCATCACGCCGGCCTCATCCCGGTTGAACTGCATGAAGACCAGGTTCCAGATCTCGATGTAGCGGTCGCCGTTTTCATCGGGGCTGCCGGGCGGGCCGCCCCAGACGTCCGCGCCATGGTCATAGAAAATTTCGGAACAGGGACCGCAGGGGCCGGTGTCGGCCATCTGCCAGAAATTGTCGGATGCATAGCGCGCGCCCTTGTTGTCGCCGATGCGCACGATGCGCTCGGGCGGCACGCCGATTTCCTTCTCCCAGATCGCATACGCCTCATCGTCCTCCTGATAGACGGTGACCCACAGCTTGTCCTTGGGCAGGCCATACACGCCGGTCAGCAGTTCCCAGGCAAAGCCGATCGCATCGCGCTTGAAATAGTCGCCGAAGGAAAAATTGCCGAGCATTTCGAAGAACGTATGGTGGCGCGCGGTGTAGCCGACGTTTTCCAGGTCGTTGTGCTTGCCGCCGGCGCGCAGGCTGCGCTGCGACGAGGTGGCGCGGCTGTAGGCACGCTTGTCCTGGCCGAGAAACACATCCTTGAACTGCACCATGCCGGAGTTCGTAAACAGCAGCGTCGGATCGTTGCCCGGCACCAGGCTTGACGAGCGGACGATGGCATGGCCCTTGGATTCGAAAAACCGAAGGAATTTGTCGCGAATTTCTGACGAGTTCATGTTTTTTTCAGGAGAAGAAAAGGTTGCCGGCAAGGCGTGCGGCGATCGCCGATTATACGGCAATCGCCCTTGGCGAAATTGCGCCGGCTACAACAACAGAAAGCCCGCAGGCATCCGCCGGCGGGCTTCGATTCCGGCAAACCTGTCGCAACAGGTTTGCGCAGCGGCTTACTCAGGCAGTGCGGCCATTGTGCTTGGTGCGGTGGATTGCACGATTTGCACGTTGCTGCTCGCGCTTGATGTGACGGCGCTCGGCGCGGGTGACGACGCCATCTGCCTTGGCAGCGCGCTTGTCGGCCTGGATCTGGCGCTGCTGCTGCTGCAGGTGGCGTGCTTCGCCACCGGTGAGCGCGCCCGATTGCACGCCCTGGTTGATCCGGGCTTCCTGATTGCGCTGGGTCTGGCCGATGACCGGCGTGGC
>JANXSS010000432.1 GCA_025356535.1 Herminiimonas sp. | reverse complement strand
GTTTGGAAAGACCGGTCTTGAACTCATTTCAAGCGCAATGCATCCGACTTGGGAGGCCCCCCGAACCACGGCGCGACACGATTGCATGCGATTGAAACGTGGTTAAATAAACATTACGACGGGCAACCCGTCGTTGTCTTGGATGATGCCCATAGCGGAACGGGGTTGCGCGGATCGCGCTTGGACCGGGCAGGATGTGTGATCCTGTGTGAAACAGATATCGGTTTGCACCAAGGCCACCTACCTGCAATCAGAAATTCGCTACGGCGCTCTTGAATAGAAACATGAATCAGCCATCAAGCCAACCACTGCATCCACTAAATCGGCGTCCGACTACCGACGAGATACCGGCTCAACGATTTGAGGGAGACCTATACGAGCGGGAAGATCTTGCTAGACGGCTCACCGAAATGCTTGCAAGGTTGGAGAACTGCTTGAACCGCGCCGCGTTGGTCAACGGCTCAATGGCGCTCCTGGGCTCCAAATCCGACCCCTCCATCACCAGCTTGATTTCGCCAGCGACGAAAAGCCGGGCGATGCGGATCACCGTCTCCCACTCCGGCCGCCATCCCCATGGGGCGCCGGAGAATTTGTCGACGATGTCGGAGAGCAGAACGCGGCTGGTGCCGCCGGCGATCGTCAGATATCCTCGGGTCGAATATTTCGTTCTTTAGGATACGGTTGTATGGACGACAAAGAGTGGTTCACTATCGCGGCGGCGGCCCGTTTGTCCGGCCATTCCGCGCCGTTGATTGCGGCTCTGCTGAGCGGCGGGCTCTATAAAGGCCGAGCAGCCAAGGACGACGCGGGCCATTTGCGGATCGAACCTGTCGATTTCCGTCGCTGGGCAGAACAGTTGGTGCTTCCGCCTGACTTGCCGCGCACGATAGCGGATGTCCGCTCTTTTACAGTCTCTTAGACGTTAAACACCATGACCGACCAATCGCCATCTACTGAGCTATCACCAATCCAGTTGCGAACTCAGCCGAAACCGGTCTGGGTTATCTCGATGGCTAGACCTGACCTTCATCAGAAGATTCCGTTCGAGTGGGTCAAACTATTTTTAACCCTTGATCCAGCATGCGATCTGATCAATAGCCATTTTCGCTGTGTAGATGTTTCACGGCTCCAACATGTTGTTTTGAATGGCGTGGACGTTTGGCCTGTAAATCGAGAAATTTACGCAACCCATTTTTTCGAGAAGGCATGGGAATATGGTGGGTGGCCAAAGGTCACATTGGTATTCGATTCCGATCAACTAGAACGGAGTTTTAAAGAGGTCCCGGTGAACATCGATGCCGAGGTGTTGGCCGAGATTAAGAAAACCTATCCGACCATGGTTAGGACAGAAGTGGAAGGGTCTTTTTGGCTATCGCGTCTTGCTGAGGATGATCCTCATATCGCCAAGCCTTATGAGCGTGAATACTGCCGGTGGATTTCCGGTGATCCATTCGCAGCCTTGAAGGCATTGGTGATCTTTACTGACGACTCGGCTCTTTGCGTTGACTTGCTTTTACCCTTGCTCAATGCAAATCCACATTGGAACGTCCCGGTGAGCGGTTGCTGATCGTCGAAATCAGGATTTGGCGGTAGTATTAAAGCAACTATTTCGGTAACGGCACGCAGCCTGAAGTCCTCGTCGATATGCCTGCGCCTAGCGTTTCAGCCCGCACGGCACCACTGAGCTGTGCGCCACGCCAAGGGAGTCGCGGCATCGATGGCTGGGGATGGCGCTTGAGGTTTCGCCGTTTCCAGACGCCGACCCCTGCTGACCCGATGGTCATTAAAGTCTACATAAACCCGACATAAATAGGGGGATCGCGTCAACTCCGGGTTGACCTGCAGGCGTGACCGCAATAGACTATGTCTACGAATACTCCCTATAAATGTCTGGTTGGAGCGCACATATGAAAGGAAAGGAACTGGGTCGCCGACTTGCGGATTTGGATCGCAGGGGCGCCTACGTGCTCGCGCGCCGCGATATCGAGAAGCTTTTTCCCGACGAGTCGGAGAAGGCAATGGACAAGTCGTTGGCGCGCATGGTCGCCGACGGGGTGTTGCAGCGCGTGGCCAAAGGGCTGTATGTGAACCCGGCGGCGACAAGCAAGAATCGGTGGGTCGTCGAGGATGTCGCCAAGGCGCTGCGCCCCGGCTGCCTGTCCTACGTGAGCTTGGAGTCGATCCTCTCGGAGTATGGCGTGATCTCTCAGATCCCTGTGAACCGATTGACGGTGATGACGACGGGGCGAAGCGGGCTGCATAAGACGCCCTTCGGGACCATCGAATTCACCCACACCAAAAGGCCGTTGCCCGAGCTGTTAGAGCACACGATGGAGGCCAAGGGCCGGCCATTGCGCATCGCCACCAAGCAGGCCGCCGTGCGCGATCTGGTGCGCGTCGGCCGCAACGTCAACATGATCGATCGATCGGAACTGGAAGAGGACGACGAATGAGCGATGCCGAGGACTTCGACAAGCTGGTCGACAGGGCGATGGCTAACGAGGGCTTCGCCAACATGCGTCCAGTCGTCGAGAAGGAGCTGTTGCATTATGAGATTTTCCAGGCGCTCGACGCCGAGCGCTTGTTAAAGGATTTGGTGTTCCAGGGAGGCACCTCGCTGCGCCTCTGCCGCGGCTCCGATCGTTTCAGCGAGGACTTGGATTTCGCCGGCGGCGTCGACTTTTCCAGCGAGGGAATGGAGAGGATCAAGGCGTGCGTCGAGAAGCGCATCGGCGAACGATTCGGGCTCGAAGTGAGCGTGAAGGAGAAGCCGGGCAAGGTCGGCGCCGATAGCGGGGGGCGGGTCAAGGTGGACAAGTGGATGATCTCGATCCAAACTAATCCGGGCAATCGCGCGATGCCCATGCAAAAGATCAAGCTTGAGATCGCGAACATTCCGGCTCGCACGCGTGAGCTGGTTCCTCTGATCGCCAACTACGAGTCGGCGCGCGCGCTGCCCACCGTGTTCGTGAACGCCGAAACGTTCGATGAGATCGTGGCGGACAAGGTGCTCGCCTTCCCCACGTCGCTATTGGACAACCAGGGGCATCCGGTCGAGCTCGACTCGGCGAAGATCCGCCACCGGGACATCTGGGACTTGGCCTGGATGGCGCAAAAAGGTGCGAAGCTCGATCCGGCAATGGTCGTCGCCAAGATCGGCGACTACGGCGTGGAGGGCTACGGGCCAATGCTCGACAGGGCCATCGAGCGCCTCCCCGACATCATCCAAAGCCCTCAGTTCGGGGCTCAGATGACGCGATTCATCGACAGCGCCACGGTTGCCAAGACGATCGCCAATCCGGCGTATCTAAGCTACCTTGCCAGCTCCTTGGTCGTGCTCTTTTCGCAGATGCGCGCCGGTTTGGCATAGCGCGTCCGCCCTTTGGATTTTTCGTCGGACCTCCTCGATGGCCCATCGGGCGCACCCGCCGCGACCATCGTCTTGACCAGGTCGGCGCCGATCTCCGTGCAGCGCTTCGCCCACCCGCGCGCGCCGGTATTTTGCGAGCCCAAGCAGATGGCGAGAGTCTCGAACTCATCGGCTGCCGCCAACGCCTTCTCGATGCCATCGTTGGCGATGGCCGGCGACAAATACATGTTCCCGGTCAGATCAAAAGATCGCACCGCTGCACGCGCGCGCCCGCGCCCGACACGGTCAACGCGGGCGCTGTGGCTGACCCGTTTGGATCGCGTTATTAACGCTGGTTGCAGATCAGTAAAACCGTGCCTGATATTTTTTCCGGGCGATATGCACAATGCGCTTAAATTTCAATGGATCTACCACTATTATCATGACCAAGCGATTGCGCACTCGAAAGGCTCAAATGATGAAGGATCGCCCGACTCGCTAGCGGTCCTCCCGGACGTAAAACATCATGTTCGACCCATCATTATTTGCTGAGCTACCACCAGTCCAGTTGCGATGTCAGCCTAAAACTGTTGCTGACCAATGTGATCAAGATACGGCAGGAGCATTAATGCAAGTATTTCGGGACTACAGCTTGTGAGAATCCCGGAAAATGTGCACAGGCCATTGATTAGCAAAGACCTTGAATTCAACTATTTTGGTATCCTACAAGCATTGTGCGCGGCGCCGTCAGGCGTCGATTTGCCGCCGGTCGGCGCCGCAATGATGTATCGAAGCGGACGTTATCCGCCGTGAAAACCTTTCAGGATGTCTTCCTTCGGTTTTTCCGGATCGATGGTCGAATCGTTGGTGCGACGCGGAGAATCGAGCTTCTTGCTTTCTTCGGCTGCCTTGTGCAGGCGCGCCTTGACGTCTTCTGGCGGCGTAGGATTGGCGTTGTTGAGGTCTGACATGAGGCTCTCCGTTGCGTGGCATGCGCTGTGAATCCAGATCATAGTCGCCACGCCGGGCCAGTCAATCGGCACCCCGGCAAGCGCTTGTAGGAATCATGGAAGGCGCGGGTGCTGCCTGATGGATCGGCAGCCATGCCGGTGCCGTTCGAGCGCACCACAAAGGCGTCGACCTAGCTTGCCGGCCCGCGCGCCGCGCCGGGCCTTCCCGGCTGCGCCGCGTCCAGCACTTTCTGGAAAGCGGCGCACAGCTGTGCAAAGTACCGGCGGGTATCGCTGGCGCTGACGCTGCCGCTGATCATCCTGCCGTATTTTTCGTCGAACACCTCGGCCTCCATGCTGCTGTGAAGGTGATAGTTTCGAAAATCCCGAATGAACATCCTCATGGCTGCATGGCTTAGCCCGTCGCTTTGCATGCGCTCGACGCAGGCCGCCCACTCTTCGGACGAACGCCGTTCCATCGGTATCGGCAGGCCGTCGTATACGAGTTCCACGGGCGGCTGCGGCACCTGAGCAGCTTCCGGTGCAGCCGGTGCCTGGGGCGCCTCGCCAGCGTCTGACGCGGGCGGGTTCCGGGAGCTTGGCCGAAAGCGCGCCGCCACCGCCGCAGCCAACAGGGTAAAGAATTTGCGCGCCGTCCAGGCGACGACACCGGCCAGAACGTACAAGGTCAGTCGAACCGCTGCAATCGTCAGCGGCGGCAGGCGGGCTGCGACATGCCTTGCCATGCCGGCCGAATTGCGCATCAGCGCATTAAGCGGGGCCGCCTCGGGTTGCTGCGCCGGTCGCGCCGTGGGCTGTGGTGCACGGGGCGGTTGCAGCACAGGGCCGGGCGTTGCAGCCGTCTCGACGGGCGGGACTGGCTGGGGCGCGCCGATGAAGCGCACGCGCAGGTCTGGCGGCAATGCGCGGATTCTTGCCGCTTCGTCCGGCGACCAGGGGTTGTACGATACGTCCAGATTTCCCCGACGCATGATTGCTTCAACGACAGGCGGAAGCCGTGAAAAGCGATTGTTGGCGCGGTTGAGAACTTCGGTGCTTTCCGGCAGCATGAGCAGCTCGCTCAGCAGATTATGGGAAAGGTCGACGCGCAACAATCTGGGAGGAAGCTGCGGCGATCGGATGAATCGGTTCCGTGCCACCGACAAAACGGTCAGATCGGGGGGCAGCGCTGGCAGGTACGTCAGGTGGTTCCCCCGCGCATTGAGTTCCGTCAGGTGTGCTGGCAAGGGTGGCAACACATCGAGACGATTGCCCGAGATATCCAGGTTGCGTACACCCACCAGCAGATCCAGCCCCTCCGGTAGCGAGGTCAGCCCGAGGCCTCTCAGGTCGAGCATCGTGTCGTTGCGCTCGTGCGCGAGAATGATGCGTTCAGCGGCAGTAACGCGGTGTTGCGCCTGCAGGAGCGATGGATTGTTGGTCCATGCCCGCAACGCATGCTGGAGCACGCGTGGCGGCGCTTCCACGCGCCGCGCCGGCGCCTGGAAGCAACGCCTCAGAAAACGTAACGGTCCCGTCCCCGGGCGCGGCGGACGGGGCGGCCGCCCCGCGCTTGCACCGACGTCATTGCCGGCGGACCGGTTGCCCGCCGGCCGAGAGGCGTCGCCATCCGTGGACGCGTTCTGGTAACGTGAACGGCTCCCTTCCAAAGTCTGCTGTCTTCCTATGCGATGCATCGGCGCTCCGGGCAGGGCTGATTCGCGCAACCATGCTTTTCTAAAAACATTTGCAAGTAGCGAACAATAAACTTAATTGCTTTATTGCTACTGCGAATTCTCAAGGAAAGCGTTGCGCGAAAAAGTGGATCGGGAAGCCAGGCGTGACAATGGTGAAAGCCTTGGCACAAATCCGAACCGCTCGCCAGGCCTGTCAAACACAGCTTAGTCTGATGACGCGGGTGACTGCGCCACCGTCGCCGCCTGTGCCAGCAAGGTCGAGCGTACGAAGCAGATGTGTCCGCGCAGACCATAGAACATGTCGCCAAATGCCGCCGGCACGACGATCTTGCTGACCTTTGCCTCGATGTCGTCGAGGTGGCGCAGCAGTTGCTCGCGCCGGCCTTGGCCGACGGCAGGATTGAAGGCATCCCTCTCCAGGTCGAGCAACGCCCGATACCAGCGGTGGATGCGCGATTCGATGCGCCAGCGATAGATCGCCGGCGCCAGTTTCAGCGCCGGTATCAGCAGCAGCGCCAGGGGCACGACGAAGGCAATGACTCGCGTGATCACGCTGGCGATACCGAACGGAAAAGTACGATACAGGTAGCTCTTGCCGGAGGTGTAATAGCGGCTGGCGTCCGCACTGATGCGCAACTCATGCTCCTGCGGCGAGGGAAATTCGCCGCGCTTCTTGAACAGGCCGGCGCTGCCGTGGATTTCACGCGCCGCTTCCAGCACCACGTCGGAGAGTGCCGGATGCAGGCTCTCGCGGGCGACCAGTTCAACCGTCGGGCCGATCAGGGCGGTGTCCTCGGCCGGTATGTCCTTGCCAAAATCGAGCGAACCCTTCGGCAGCACCAGCTTGTTGAGGTAGCCGATGCGCCGGGTGTAGCCGTCGGCCTGGGTGAAATTGAAGAGGTGGATATCCGGCGCACGCAGCAGTTTGCGCAACAGCTCGGAAGAAGTTGAATCCCCCATGACGAAAATTGCGTCGACACGGTTCTCCATCAGCGCGCCCATCAGGTCGCCTGCAACGGTGTTGACGAAGCCGGTGGCGCCATCGGGTTCGATGCCATTGGTTTTCAAAAGCGCCAGCGCCAGCGCATGCGTGCCGCTGCCGGGCGGCCCGATGTCGAGCCGCTGGCCTGCAAACTCCGATAGCAGCTTCCTCGGCGCGCCGCGATAGAACACCATCAGCGGCTGGTAGGAGAGACTGCCCAGGGACATCAGCTTCGTCGTATCGGCGCCTTCTGTTTCGCCACCGAGCACGAAGCCGATGTCGACCGGCACGTTCGGATCGGCCAGCCGCCGCAGGTTGTCGAGCGATCCGTCGGTTGCGAGGACGGTCACCCTGACGCCCTGACGGCCAAGTATCTGCCGGTATTTCTCTGCATTTTTTGCAAAGACGCTGCCTTTCGGGCCACCGGCAATCGTGATGCTGCCGGGCGCTGAAAAATTCATGAACACCAGGGTCGATGTCGCCAGCGCCAGGGCGACGAGTAGGACCACGCCGATGGCCAACACCTGGCCCTGCCCGAGCAAGCCGCAAAGACGCCGCCAGGTGCGGGCAGCCTGGATCATCGGGCGCATCACGCCTGCATGCCCGGCGGCTCGTCGACGATGAGCCGTTTGCCGAACGTGACGGCTTCTTCTGCGCTGTAGCCCAGACGCCGGTAGAACGCGGCTGCAGCCTGGTTGCCGCTGCGTACCTGCAGATTGACTTTTGGGCAACCCAGGTGATGAAAGGTGCGTTCGACATGTTCCATCAGCAGCCGGCCAAAGCCCTTGTTGCGGTGTGTCGCATCGACTGCCAGGTAATTCACCCAGCCGCGGTGACCGTCGAAACCGGTCATGACGGTTGCAATCAGCCTGCCGTCATGCTGGCCAACGAAAAACAGTTCCGGCTGTACGGTCAGCTTGCGCTGAATGTCGGCATGCGGATCGTTCCACGGGCGGGTGAGGTCGCAACGCTGCCACAGGGCGACCACTGCTGCTGCATCGGCGGGCTGAAAAGGGCGTATCTGCATGGTGCTTTCCGTCGGTTTCGTCGGCCGGATCGGGTTGGGCGCCGGCGTGTCGATACAGTTTTTCTGTCCGGACGATTTTACTCCCGCAGCAGAAGGCGCGAGCGGATGTGCCGTGACGGCATGTCATTGCCCTACGGCCTGGCTGATTACAATTCGCCGGGGGGTTTTTTGATGTCAGTCAAACGGCAGCCGGGCTCCGGTGCCTAAGGTGGTTTTGCCATCTGCGCGTGTCGCACAGCTGGTTACCCTTTGTCTAGGAGACAGCATGACAACATCACGATTTTCCTTCAGTTGCCTGGCGACTTGCCTGGCACTCACCGTATCCGGGCAGCAGAGCTTCGCCGACGAATTGAGCGACCGCGCCGCCACGCTGCGCCAGGCTGCGCAGCAGGCAGCACAACAGGCAGCGCCACAGCTCGATGCGCTCGGGCAGGCCGCTGCACAGCAGCTCACGCCGCAACTGCAGCAGGCAATCGCGCAACAGGCCGGACAGGCCGGCAGCCAGCAGGCGAATGAAATTTCCGCTCAGGTATCGGAGAAGCTGACACCCTCCCAGGTAACGGTGGCTTTCGGCGCCGGACTCAACACGGCCCAGCCAGGCAATTCTGCAAACCACCATGTCTTGCCGGCCACGATCCGCGTGCGCAAAGGCGGGGTCGTCACTTTCCAGGTTGCCGGTTTTCACCAGGTGATCGTCTACAAGCCAGGTACCCGGGCCGAGAATGTCGGCATACCGACCACGGGCCTGTTCGTCAACAATCCGGATACGCTGCCCTTGCCCGCTACGCTTTTCTACCGGGGCCTCAAGCCTGCGGGCGGGCCGCCACCAGGATTTCCTGTCACCACCGATCCGTCCAATGCCAGCAATCGGGCAGAGTCGGTTGCATTTGCCGAAGCAGGAACCTATCCGGTGATCTGTAACGTTGCGCAGCATTTCCGCGACGGCATGTATGCCTATGTCGAAGTGAAGTAGGCTGCGCGGCAGGCAGGGCGATAATCGGGGTCGGGGTGCAGCGCCACCCCGATTTTGCTGTGCCCGGCGGTCGGTGATCCTGCATTTTTCATCCGTGCCGCAACACAGACGGCCGAGGCGAGAACCACTGCTTGCAATCAAATTGCAAGCTATCTAATATCGCGTCAATGACCAAAGCCAAACCCCTTCCGGACCCGACGCCGCAATTGCCACAGATCGGCGAGCAATTGTGTTTTGCCCTTTATTCGTCTTCCCTGGCCATGAACAAGGTCTATCGAAAACGCCTTGCGCCGCTTGGTGTGACGTATCCGCAGTATCTCGTGCTGATGGTGCTGTGGCAGCAGGACGCCTTGACCGTCAATGGAATCGGCGCATTGCTTTTTCTGGATTCCGCAACCCTGACGCCGCTTTTGAAGCGCATGGAGGCGCTCGAGCTGGTCTCGCGTACGCGTGCAACCAGCGATGAGCGGCAGGTCATCGTCACCCTGACCGCCGCCGGCCGCGCGCTGCGCAAGAAAGCGGCCGCGCTGTCGGAGAGCGTGCGCTGCGCCGCCGGCTGCACCGCGGCGCAGGCAATGGCGCTCAACCGGCAACTCGCGACACTGCGCGAGGCATTGCTGGCGAACGTCTGAATCCCCGGGAGTTCAGCCCGAAGGCTTTTTACTTTCTGCCAACCAGGTAGGTCACGCCTTCAGGGCCGTAACGCTCGGTGTGGGGCATGTCGGCGGCGAGATGGAAGACGTCGCCGGCCTGGTATCGGCAATCCTGCGCCGCCGTGGCGATGGACAGTTCGCCGGTCAGCACCAGCGCCTTCGCTTCGAACGGATGCGCGTGCATGTCGAGAAAGCCGCCGGCTTCACGCTGCACCGTCACCGGCTCCTGAAATCCGCCGGCACGCAGCGCGCCGATGAAATCTTCATGCGTCATGGTCATGTCCGTGCGCCTTCACGTTTGTGATCTCGCCCGCATGCGGCGATGAACCGGTAGTAATTCCGTGGCTGCCGAAGCGTGTTCAGCGGCCGGTTTTCGTCGAAAACTTGGCCGCCAGCTGCAGCAGCTTTTCCGCCCGGGCCTCGGCTTCGGCGTCGATCTTGCGCTGGGCTTCTTCCGCCTTGCGCTTGACTTCGTCGGCGAGGCGGCTCGCATTGCGCTGTTCCCGCTCTTTCTTGAAGCGTTCCTTGAGCATTTCGACCGCCCGTGCGCGGTGTTCCTCGCTGACCTCCGCGGCGGGCACACCGGCCAGGTCGAAACGCTGGGTGGCAGTTGCCATGGCCTTCAGGTAGCGCGATGAATTGGTGTGCATGTTCAACGCCACCCGCAGCGTCTTGCGACTCAATTCCGGCATTTCGGCTAGCAACAGCTTGTCGATGCCGATTGCCAGCGGCAGGCACTGGCCGAACGCCGGGAAGCGTTGTCGCAATTCGATGAGCAAAGCACGCGCCTGTGCCGACATGTTGGGAACTTCGGTCTGAGTGGTCATTGTCAAAATGCGTATTAAAAATTCAAGACTCGGAGATTACCACTTCTGGTGCCCCGGGCACCATGAAGTCGCTTTGACGGCAGGCTAGTCGGCGGCAGCCGGGCTGATCCGGCACTGCATCATAGGACACTTCGCAGGACACTTCATTAAACCGCTTTTCAACGAAATTGGACACCACATGGCACTGCATCATGCACTCCCCGGCGAAGTCATCGATCTCGCGACCGCACCGGCCGACGCGCCGCAGAATCAGTCGACGGCACTTTTCCGAACCGCAGAAATCGAAGTCATCCGACGGGTGCTGCAACGCGACCAGGACGTACCCGAACACCGGGTAGATGGTCCGGTGGTGCTGCATTGCCTGGAAGGTGCGGTCCGATTGATTCGGCCGAACGCCGCGGTGCTTCTGTTGCAGGCAGGCCAGATGACCTGGCTTGCCGGCGGCCAACCGTATGCGCTGGGCGCCCGGGAAGACAGCGTATTGCTGATGACGATCGTGCGCCGGCCGGATTGACGCATGCGGCTGCAGGCATGCCGGCGGCTGCAGGTGCGGGCAATTCGATGATGGAATGCCATGGCGATCGCCGCCGCGGCGCCATGCTCGCCGGAAATCACAGTGCAAACCGGCGCTGCTGTGGCTATGATGGCGCCTGATTCGTTTTTTGGAGAAATGCATGAAAACCCCGGCCCGTTCCCTGCGCCTTGCAGCAGCCTGCAGCCTGCTGGCGGCAATCGCCGGTTGCGGCGGCAGCAGCACCAACAACACCAGCGTCAGCCTGAGCGGCACCGTCGCCGGCTTGACCGACAACGGCCTGGTGCTCTCCAACGGCATCAGCAGCGTCACCATCGCTGCAAATGCCACGACCTTCGTTTTCCCGAGCCGCGTCCTGATCGGTTCGTCGTACCTGGTGCAGCCGTCGGCGTTGCCACCGACCCTGACCTGCACAGTTGCCGGTGGCAGCGGCAACGTCATCAACGGTGACGACATCACGACCGTGAAGGTCACCTGCGTCAAACGCAACAACCTTGGTGGCACGATCGCCGGACTGGCAAATGCCGGCCTCATCCTGGCAAACGGCAGCGACGTCGTGCGTCCGGCCGCCGGCGCGCAGAGCTTCACCTTTCCGACCAAGGTCGGCCAGGGCTTTTCGTATGGCGTGACGGTATTGCAGCATCCGGCGCCGCAGAGCTGCGTCGTCGTCGCCAATGCAACCGGCACCATGGCCGCTGCCGACGTCACGAATGTGCAGGTCAACTGCCAGTAAGTGACGGCACCTGCCGGCCGCGCCGCGCTCGACCATGCACCGGGCCTGTTGCATGTGTTGCCGGTGAAACGTACGCTAACGTACGATAACGATTACCCCTGGAGAATTGCATGACACCATCTTTCATCACCGCCCGTCGCGCCGCGCTGCTTGCGCTGGCATCGGGTGCCGCGCTGCTGGCCGCCTGCGGCGGCTTTACGGCGGTCGACGTCGGCGGTACCGTTACCGGTCTTAACAACGCCGGCCTGGTGCTGGGCAACGCCGGCAGCACGGTGGCGGTCGCGCCAACCGACAAGACCTTCGTCTTTCCGGTGCAGGTGGCAATCCGTGCACCGTACGAGGTAACCGTTATCACCAATCCGCCGCGCCAGGATTGCCAGGTTTTCAACGGTAAAGGCATTGCCGGCGCCGCACCGGTCACGATCGTGGCGGTTGTCTGTACCAGCAACAAGTTCACCATTGGCGGCAATGTTACCGGCCTGACCGGCACCAACCTGGTTCTGACCAACGGCAGCGACCAGGTAACGATCGCCGCAGGTGACGCCAGCGGCAATGCCAGCTTTACCTTTCCGCAGCCGGTCACCGATCAGGCTGCCTACGGCGTTGCCGTCCTGACCCAGCCCGCCAATGGGCCGGCCTGTACGGTGGCCAACGGCAGCGCGTTCGTCGACAACAAGAACGTAACGAACGTCGCCGTCACCTGCCGCTAGACGCACGGTCGCGCCAGGCGGCGATCGTGTTCGAGGCAATCAACCGTCGAACTTGCCGGCACGGTAGTCGGCAATCGCCGCCTCGATCTCGGCGCGGGTGTTCATGACAAACGGGCCGTGGCTGACGACCGGCTCCCCGTAGGGCGTGGCATGACCGAACAGGATCAGGGCGTCGTCTTGCGCTGCGATATCGATTGCCTCCGGTTCAGCGTCCCGTGCCGCATCGACCGGCACGGCCGGTGCGAACGCCACCAGGTGTTTTTGCGTCGCCTCGCGTCCATTGACCTCTACGCTGCCGCGCACGACGTAGAAAAACACGTTGCGCGTGGCCTCGACCGGTATCGACAGCCGGGCGCCGGGCGCCAGCGTCATCGTCATCAAGGCGATGTCGGTCAATGCATCGACCGGCCCGCGCCGGTCGGCCCAGGCACCCGCGACCAGGGCGATGCGGACCAGCCCTTCAGCGGCCGTCAGCTGCGGTATCTGCTGCTGCTGCAGTCCGATGTAGCGCGGCGCCGTCATCTTCAGGCGTGCCGGCAGGTTCACCCACAGCTGCAGTATCTCCAGGGCGCCCCCGCGTGCCTTGAAGGCCGCCGATGAGGTCTCCGAATGCACCAGGCCGCGCCCGGCAGTCATCCATTGCATGCCGCCGGCGTCGATGATGCTTTCATGGCCGTCGCTGTCGTGATGGGCAATGTCGCCGTCGAGGATGAAGGTGACGGTTTCAAAGCCGCGATGCGGATGCGGCCCGAACGGCAGGCCGCGATTGTGCGGCGCATACACCTGCGCGCCATGATGGTTCAGGAACAGGAACGGGTCGATGCGCTCGACATGCTGCGTCGGCAGGGCACGCCAGGTGCTGAGGTCGCCGATGTCGTCGCGCACGGCCGGATGGATTGCCAGGATCGCTCTTTGCTGCATGATTTTCCTCGTCTTGAAAGTGGTTTCAGCGCAGCGCCAGCCAGGCATAGGCCAGGGCGCCGGTCAGCAGCAGGTACGGTACCGCATAGCCATGAAACACCAGCCAGGCGCGCCGTTGCGGCGCCATGCGCAAGGCGATGATGTTGGCCAGCGATCCGATCGCAAGACCGGCGCCGCCGACATTTGCGCCCCAGGCCAGCGTGCGCCAGTCGTGCGTGTATTGCGCCAGCAGGATGGTGGCCGGAACGTTGCTGATGACCTGGGACGCCGCGATTGCCGCCAGATACAGGTGCGGCGCCTGCCCCAGGTCGAGGCCGGCGACCAGGGCGCGCACCGGCGCAGCCGCTGCCACCAGGCGCAGGTCGACGAACATCAGCAGGAACACCAGCAAGAGCGGCCAGTCGACCTGCGCCAGCACGCGCCGGTGCAGCACCAGGAAAATCGCCAGCACGGCGGCCAGCGCCGCCGGTGCATGATGCAGGTCGGTCAGCACCAGGAAAGGCAGGTACAGCGCCAGGCAGCTCAGCAGCATCGGACGGTCGACGGCACTGGCTGCCTGCGCCGGTGTCGATGTCGGCGGATTCGGCCGTCCGGAAAACAGGCATGCCGTCATCAGCAGTAGGATGCCCAGCAGCAGCAGCGCGACCGGCAGCATGGCCGTGCAGAAGGCGAGGAAGGAGCCGTGCGACTGCTGCCACAAATACAGGTTCTGCGGATTGCCGATCGGCGTCAGGGTCGAGCCGGCATTGGCAGCCAGCGCCTCGAAGATGATCAGCCGGATGACCGGCAGGCCGCCCGGCACCGTCGGCCGGTTGCCGGTCGCGCGCGCTGGCTGCAGGCCCAGCGTCAGCGGCACCACGACGAACAGGGCGACGTCGTTGGTGAGCAACGTTGCCAGCAGCGCCGTGGCGCAAACCAGGAGCAGCGCCAGCGAGCGCTCGCTCTTCATGCGCGCCAGCAACAGCACACCGGCATGGCGCAGGAAACCGGACAGTTCAACCCCCTTGGTCAGCATCAGCAGGCCGGTCAGGGTCGCCATGGTGGGCCAGTCGACCAGGCCGGGATAGGTGCGAATCTGCGCCGGATCGGCCAGCGACAGCCCCGCCAGCAGCAACAGCAGGATCCAGAAGAGGTAGTCATGCAGCAACGACTGCAGCAGCGAGTGCCGCGGCGGGCGCAGGCGCGGGGCAGGCGGCAGTGTCAGGTCCATGAAGGAAAGCGCGTAGGCTGCGCTGGCTTGATTCGGAGCCGGTATTTTAGAGGCAAGTGGCGCGGCGGATTTGCGCCGGCCATCTGCCGCAGCGACCGGTGCGCCGCTTGCGCCCTTACAGCTCGATCAGGCCGTGACGCAGGGCGATCAGTGCAAGCTCGGCCTGGTTGGCTGCCGCCAGCTTCTGCTTGATGTTGTAGAGGTGGGTGCCGATGGTGCGCGGCGAGACATTCAGGGTCACGGCGATCTGGTTGACCGAGGCGCCTTTTGCCAGCATCACGAAGACGCCGAATTCGCGCTCCGAGAGAATCTCCAGCGGATTCTTCTCGCCGTTGAATTCCTGCAGCGCCATGCGTTGCGAGACATGCGCATCGAGGTACATGCGTCCGGCTGCGACCTGGCGGATGGCCTGGATCAGTTCTTCCGGCGCGCTGCGTTTGGAGAGGTAGCCCATTGCGCCGGCCTTGAGCATGAAGCGCACGTAACTCGGATCTTCGTGCGAGGACAGCGCCAGCACTTTTGCGCTCTTGTCGCGCGCCAGGATGAGGCGGGTGGCTTCCACGCCGCTAGTCTCGCCCAGGCCGATGTCCATGACGATCACGTCGGGATGCGCCGCCAGCACCTGCTGGCAGGCCGATTCCGCCGAATCGGCTTCGGCCACCACGCGGATGTCCGCGGTCGCCTCGAGCAGCATCCGAAAGCCGATCCGCACCACCATGTGGTCGTCCACCAGCAAGACGCCGATGGTCGCGCTCATGCCGCACCTGCCGTGGCAGGCTTCTGGTCGAGGGCTGCCGCCGCATCGCCTGCGACCGCCTCGGGCAGCGGCAGGCGCACCCGCACCTCGAGGCCGCCACCGGTGGCGGCCTTGAAATCGAGGCTGCCGCCAAGCGCCTCGGCGCGCTCGCGCATGCCGCGCACGCCGTAATGTCCGGCGCGCTGCAATGCGGTCGTTTCCGCCTTGCCATTGTCGGCCACCACAATCTCCAGCCAGCCGTGCTGCAACGTGAAAACCATTCTGACCCGGGTTGCCTGGGCATGCCGCACGACGTTCGTCAGCGCTTCCTGGATGATGCGAAAGGCCGAGATTTCCATCTCGTCCGGCAGGACGGGAAGGGGCTGGGCGATCTGCAGCGCGATGTGCAGCCCGGCATTGCTCAGTTGCACGTCCGACACCATGTCGCGCACCGCATCGGTCAGGCCCATGCCGTCGAGCTGTATCGGCCGCAGGCGCGGAATCATGCGGTGCATCGCATCCGAAGTCGCGCCGGCGGTGGCAAACAGCAGCTCGACGGCGGTCCGGGCGCGACCGTCCTGCAACTCCGGATACTGCAGCAGCGACTTGGCGATGCTGCGCATTGCCGTGAGCGACTGGCCAAGCTCGTCGTGCAGTTCGCGCGCCAACGCGGCGCGTTCATCCTCGATCCTGGCGTTGAGCAGCTGGGTCGATTCGCGCTGGGCCGCCAGGCGCGCCTGCGCCTGGGCGCCGGCCTGGCGCACCTGCAGGTTTTCACCGACGGCCTGCGCCATGCGGTTGAAGGCTCGTCCCAGCTCGCCGACTTCACGCCCCGGCAGGGGCGGCAGGCGGATGTGATGCTGGCCGGCTTCGATCTGGCGCAGGCCGCGGATGATCCGTTCGAGCGGCGCCAGCCAGCGGCCGACCAGCCAGAACACCAGCAGGTCGGCCACCAGGAACAGCAATCCCTGGCTGATCATGATCGCCTGCAGGTCGTCCCAGCTGTCGAGCACGGCGCGCGACGGATTGATGGCGATCTTGAGCTTGCCGCCGTCGAGAATGATGACAGTCGGCCGGATCTGCGGCGCCACCAGCGCGGTGTACCAGTCGGGCGCAAAACGCCCGGCCTTGTAGGTCGGCGGCGGCGAGGCGTACAGCACGGTGCCGGCGTCGTCGATCAGGGTGACCTCGCTGGCGCGCACGCGGCCGGTCTGCTTGAGAA
>JANXSS010000395.1 GCA_025356535.1 Herminiimonas sp. | reverse complement strand
GGAAATCCGCGACATGTTCGAGAACATGATCCGCCTGGTCTTCAAGAAGACATTGAACATCGACCTGCCGGATCCGTTCCCGGTGATGGATTACGCCACCGCGATGGGCCTGTACGGCTCCGACAAGCCCGACATGCGGGTGCAACTGTCCTTCACCGACCTGACAGCCGTCATGAAGGATGTCGACTTCAAGGTGTTCTCGGGTGCGGCCAACATGGAGGGCGGGCGCGTGGTCGGCCTGCGCGTGCCGGGCGGCGCGAAAGAAGGCAGCGGCATGCCGCGCTCCGAGATCGACGCCTACACACAGTTCGTCGCCATCTACGGCGCCAAGGGCCTGGCCTACATCAAGGTCAACGACAAGTCCAAGGGGCGCGACGGCCTGCAGTCGCCGATCGTCAAGAACCTGCATGACGCGGCGCTGGCGCAGATCATCGAACAGACCGGCGCCCAGGACGGCGACCTGATCTTTTTCGGCGCCGACAAGGCGAAGGTGGTCAACGACGCCATCGGCGCCTTGCGCGTGAAGATCGGCCACAGCGATTTCGGCAAGAAGAACGACCTGTTCGTCGACGCCTGGAAGCCGCTCTGGGTGATCGATTTTCCGATGTTCGAATTCGATGAGGAAGGCAACCGCTGGTCGGCCACGCACCATCCCTTCACGGCGCCGAAGGACGGCCATGAAGACTTCATGGAAACCGATCCGGGCCGCTGCATCGCCAAGGCCTACGACATGGTCCTGAACGGCTGGGAACTCGGCGGCGGCTCGGTAAGGATTCATCGTGCCGAGGTGCAGAGCAAGGTGTTCCGGGCGCTGAAGATCAGTGCCGAGGATGCGCAGCTGAAATTCGGTTTCCTGCTCGATGCGCTGCAGTACGGTGCGCCGCCGCACGGTGGCCTGGCGTTCGGTCTCGACCGCATCGTCACCATGATGACCGGCGCCGAGTCGATTCGCGACGTCATTGCCTTCCCGAAAACCCAGCGCGCGCAGTGCCTGCTGACGCAGGCGCCTTCGGTGGTCGACGAGAAGCAACTGAAGGAACTGCACATCCGCCTGCGCACGGCCGAGCCGGTGGTCAAGGGCTGATGCTGCGCTAAGTGGCCGAGCAAACATGGCTCTGCAGCAAATCACCGCATAATCCAAGGCGCAGGCAACTGCGCCTTTTTCTTTGAGACGCCAACCGACATGTCCTCTGCGCCAAATGCTGCCCCCGACAAACCGTTCAAGATTCCCGAATCGGTGCTGGTCGTCATCCATACCGCCGAGCTCCAGGTGCTGCTGATGGAACGGGCCGACCGTCCGGGTTTCTGGCAATCGGTGACCGGCTCGAAGGACAGCATCGGCGAATCGCTGGTCGACACCGCCGTGCGCGAAGTCTTCGAGGAAACCGGCATCGGCGTGGGCAGCAGCGTCGGCAGCAGCGTGCCGGCCGAATGCCTGCGCGACTGGCAATTGTCGAATGTCTATGAAATCTACCCGGTCTGGCGCGCCCGCTATGCGCCGGGCGTGACCACCAATACCGAGCACGTCTTCAGCCTGCTGGTGCCGTCGGGCATTGCAATCACGCTGGCGCCGCGCGAGCACCTGCAGTTCTGCTGGCTGCCGTACCGGGATGCGGCAGACCGGTGTTTTTCCGCATCGAACGCGGAAGCGATCCTGCAACTGCCGCGGCACTGCTGAACCGGCCGGCAATCTTCACGTCCGCCGTATCGGCCGCATCCGCTGCATCGGCTGCATGACAGTGCCTGCGCTACACCCGCCCTAACTTCTGCATGGGAAGTAAAAATGAAACTGCGCGTTGCAACCTACAACATCCACAAGGGCGTCTCCTCCATCGGCAGCCGTCCGCGCATTCATGCGCTGAAGCAGGCGCTGACGACCATGTCGGCGGAAGTCTATTTTTTGCAGGAAGTGCAGGGCCGCCACGACTTGCTGGCCACGCGCCATGCCTCCAACTGGCCGCAGGAAGCGCAGCATGATTTCCTGGCCGGCGAATCGCACACCGCCGCCTACGGCATGAATGCCGCCTACGACCACGGCCATCACGGCAATGCGCTGTTGAGCAGCTTTCCGATCGGCGCCACCCGCAATCAGGACATCTCCGACCATGCTTATGAGAAGCGCGGCATCCTGCATTGCGTGCTGCAGACGCCCGGCGCCGAAGTGCATTGCTACGTCGTGCACCTGGGGCTGTTTGCCGGCGGCCGGCGGCGCCAGACCGAGGCGCTGATCGAAGCGGTCAGCCGCACCGCGCCACCGCAGGCGCCGGTGATCATCGCCGGCGACTTCAACGACTGGGGCAACCACCTCAGTCCGGCGCTGCGCTCGGCCCTGAGTGTCTGCGAAGTCTTCGACGAACGCACGCCGCGTCTGTCGGTCGGATCGGTGCTGCGCCGGTTGAGCGGCCGCAGCAGCGTGATCCAGCCGGCCCGCACCTTCCCGGCGGCCCTGCCGATGCTGCGCCTGGACCGGATCTACGTGCGCGGCTTCGTGGTCGAATCGGCGGAAGTGCTGCATGGCGCGATGTGGGCAAAGCTGTCGGACCATTCACCGATCGTGGCCACCCTGCAGTTGAAGGCCGGCAGCTGAAGCGCGATGCGCTGACCTGAAAAGGAGTGCGGGGCCATGCACAAGGTAAATTTTACGGCGCACAACCGGCTCGACCTGCTCGAATGCGGCGCCATGTTTTTCCCGGCACTGATCGGCGCCATCGATGCGGCCGAGACCGAAGTGCACCTGGAGACCTACATCTTTGCCCTCGACGCCGTCGGCCAGAGCGTCCAGGCGGCGCTGCAGCGGGCCGCCGCACGTGGCGTGCGGGTGCGGGTGATCGCAGACTGGCTGGGCAGCGGCGGCAAGGTGTCGAAGCAGCTGGCACGGCAATTCCGGGCCGCCGGCGTGGAGTTTCGCAGCTTTAATCCCTGGTTCATCCGGGGCGTGGCGCGCACCCATCGCAAGTTGTGCGTGGTCGACCAGCAGGTGGCCTTCATCGGCGGCATCAACATCAACGACGATCTTTTTTCCGACGATTACGCCAGCGCGCCGCTGCCGGCGCCGCGCTGGGATTTTGCGGTGCAGGTGTCCGGCCCGATGGTGGCGATCATGCAGCGCGAGGTCGAATTGCAGTGGATCCGGGTCGGCAACCTGGAGCTGCGGGCGCGCTGGCAGCGCTTCAAGAGCGCGCGCACCCGGCTGGCGCCGCACAGCGAGGCGCCGGTCCTGGCCGGCCTGGTGGTGCGTGACAACCTGCGCAACCGGCGCACCATACAGCGCGCCTACCTGCTGGCGCTGGCCGGCGCACAGCACAGCGCGGTGCTGGCCAATCCGTACTTTGCGCCGGGGCGCGAGCTGCGCGATGCGCTGGCACGGGCGGCGCGGCGCGGTGTCGACGTGACGCTGCTGATCGGCGTGGGCCAGTTCCGCATCCAGGATGCGGTGGCCCATTCGTTCTATCCGAAACTGCTCAAAGCCGGCGTCAAGGTGGTCGAATACCGCAAGACGCAGCTGCATGCGAAGGTCGCTGTCGTCGACGACAGCTGGTCGACGGTCGGCTCGAGCAATTGCGACGGCCTTTCCCTGTTCGTCAACCAGGAAGCCAACGTGGTGATCCGCGACGCCGGGTTTTCGGTCGGGCTGCGCGATGCCATCGAGCGCGGCATTGCCGACGGCATCGCGGTCGATCCGGATGCGTTCGGCCACATCCGCTGGTACGAGCGCTACTGGCACGGCGCGGCGTATTTCCTGTATCAGGGCGTGCTGCGGATCATCACGCTGGGTAAGTACACCGAGTAGCTGCAGCCTGTAGGCGACACGCGCGGCGCCCGCCTGCGCCACCTCGCCGTCCCGTCATGACCGGCGCGAAGCCCTTTGCCGATGAACGCATGACGAAACGCCCGTTGCGTGGTCCAAACCGGATTGGCGCCCGCCTCCGGGCGCCGCCAGCCGGTGGTGCAACGTGGAAAAAGACAAAAGCGATTACCTGATTACGGTGGACCTGGAGAAAGCCTGCGCCACCGAACCGATTCATCTGCTCGGCACCGTGCAGCCGCACGGTTTCCTGATGTGCGTCGAGCTCGCCAGCGGCCGCATCGTCCAGGTCTCGCGCGGCATCCAGCGCCACTGGTACGGACTGGCCGATCACCAGGCGCTCATCGGTGCGACGCTGACCGACTGGGTCGATGGCATCGACGAGACGCGCGGCCACGGCATCTCGACCGTGCAGGCCGCCTATCCGTCGGTGGTGCCGTGGCGGGCCCGCTTCGAGCGCACCGGCCTGCCCCGGGCAGAGGCCCTGGCTGCAGCGGCCGGCTGGGAATGCCTGGCCCATCGCAGCGGCGGGCAGGTGGTGCTGGAATGGTTGCCGATCCCGCGCGACGGCAACGAGCTGTACCAGCAGCAAGGCATTTTCGATGACATCACCAAGGCAATCGCCCGCCTGCGACGGACCGACCGGCTGGTGCCATTTTTCGACGAGTGCGCGGCAACGATCCAGCATTTCAGCGGCTTCGACCGCGTGATGATCTATCGCTTCCTGCCCGACGGCTGCGGCGAGGTCGTTGCCGAACGCACCGCCGGCAGCACGGCAGCGCGCTTCATGGGGCTGCGCTTTCCGGCGTCCGACATTCCGAGCCAGGCGCGCGCGCTGTACCCGAGCAACCGCCTGCGCGTCCTGGCGGACGTGGAAGCGCCGCCCGACACGCTGGCGCCGCCCACGCTGCCCGACGGCAGCCTGCTCGACCAGAGCCACTGCCTGCTGCGCGGCCTGTCGCCGGTCCATCTGAGCTATCTCCACAACATGGGCGTGCGCGCCACGCTGACGTTGTCGATCGTCTGCAACGGCCGGCTGTGGGGCCTGATCGCCTGTCATCACGACCGGCCACGGGTGCCGCCGCATCATGTGCGCGAAGGCATGCGCCAGCTGTGCGAACTGGTGGGCGAAGTCACCAACATGCGCATCGAGGCGCTGCTGCAACTCGAAGCGGTGCGCGAGCGCCTGATGCACGACCATCTGCAAAATCTTTTTCACCAGTCGCTGCTGGCCGGCCATGGCATCGGCGCGGTGCTGGCGATGCACCTGAACGACCTGCTGCAGGCCTTCGATGCGAGTGGCTTCGGTGCGCGCATCGGCACGGTCGACTTTCTGGGCCGGTCGTGCGCGTGCAGCGGTACGGTGCGCCAGGCCCTGGACGAAGTTGCCAGCCGTCTCGATGCCGGCAACTTCAGTCCGGTCGAGCAGATGTGGGACGACCTGCTGGCCTCGCCCGGCCACGCCCTGGCAGGCCTGCCGGACGCGGCCGGGCTGCTGTTGGCCCAGCGGCGCGACGCGCAAACCGCATTCTGTTTCCTGGTCCGGCCGGAAGTGGTGCAGAAAGTGCGCTGGGGTGGCGCGCCCGACAAGACGCTGGCGGTACAGGCCGACGGCCTGGTGCGGCTGGAGCCGCGCCGCTCCTTTGCCGAGTGGCAGCAGACCGTGCAGGGCCGCGCAGAACCATGGGAGCCGGTCGCCGCGGACGGCATCAGGAGCCTGCTGCAGATCCTGGCGGAAGCCCACAAGGTCGAGGTCAACCGTGCGCTGCAAAAGAAGCTGGAATGGCGCGCGCTGCACGACCAGCTGACCGGCCTGTACAACCGGCGTGCAATGGAGGACGAGGTTGCGTCGCGACTGGAAAGCGGGCGTTTCGACGCCGCGCTGCTGCTTCTGGACCTGGACAATTTCAAGCAGATCAACGATACCTATGGTCATGCGGTCGGCGACCAGGTGCTGCAGCAGCTCAGCTACCGGTTGCGGCAGGCGAGCCGCGAATTCGACGTGCTGGCGCGCCAGGGCGGCGACGAGTTCATGCTGTTGATGCACGTCCTGCATCCCGATCCGGCACGGGCGCTGATACTGGCCGAACGGGTGCAGCGCTCGGTCGACGATGCATTCGAGATCAACGGCCAGCAACTGCGCATCGGCATGTCGATCGGCATTGCGATTCCGCCCGGGCACGGGCGCACCGTGGGCGAACTGCTGCGCCGGGCAGACCTGGCCCTGTACCACGCAAAGTCGCTGGGGCGCGCCTGCAGCGCGGTGTTCGAGCCAACGATGGAGTCCGCCCAGCTCGACCTGTACCTGCTCGAGCGCGACTTGAACGATGCGCTCCTGCATGATCAGCTGCGCCTGGTGTTCCAGCCCAAGGTCGATCTCGCCACCTGTCGCGTGACCGGCCTCGAAGCACTGGTGCGCTGGCACCATCCGACCCGCGGCGAAAACCTGCCGGGCGTGTTCATTCCGATCGCCGAGCGCGGCGGCCAGATCGTCCAGATCGATCGCTGGGTCATGCGCACTGCCCTCGAGACGCAGGCCGCCTGGCATGCACAGGGGCGGGTGCGCCTGCCGGTGGCGGTGAACCTGTCGATGGCCGACATCCTGTCGTCCGACCTGGTCGGCTTCGTGCGCGAGCTGATGGCAGAGCATCGTCTGCCGCCGACGGCGATGGAAGTCGAGCTCACCGAATCCTGCATCATGCGTGAACTCGACCAGACCCGCAGCGTGCTGCAGGCACTCAACGGCTATGGCATCGCCACCACGCTCGACGACTTCGGCACCGGTTTTTCGTCGCTCAGCCACCTGCGTCACCTGCCGCTGCAATGCCTGAAGATCGACCAGTCGTTCATTGCCAGCATGCTCGAGGACATGAACGTGGAAAAACTGACCCAGGCCATTCTGCCCATGGGCAGTGCCCTGGACATGCAGATCGTGGCCGAAGGGGTGGAAACCCGGGAGCAGATGGAATGGCTGCTGCGCCATGGATGCCATGTCGGCCAGGGCTATTTCTTCAGTGCGGCAGTTGTGGCCAACGAGGTTTATCCGGCCATCGAACGCATCGAGCGGCGGCTGCGTCAGGCGCGTCAGGGCAGCACCTGACGCGCCCTTGGCCGGCTTGCCGCAACCGCAGGGCGCGGCGCGTCAAAGCTGCAGCCAGGCGCCCTTGTAGACGATCGGGCCGCTCGGCGCATTGCGATCGGGCGAGCCGCCCTTGGGTTCCAGGCTGATCGCCAGCAGCGCGACCGTCTGCGGCGTGGTGTCGGCCGGCAGTTGCAGCGACACGCTGCCGGCGGCATCGACCAGTCCGAGCGAGCGCGGCGGGCCCGATTTCGGCACGGCCCACAACTCAAGGCTGCGGTCGGCGGCGATGGTTTGCGGCAGCACGACCCTGACCGTCAGCCGATGATTTTTTTCATCTCCCGTGACGACTGCCACCGGTTGCGCACGCTCGTCGGCCAGCATGGCGACATAGGAGGTCGTCGGCGTGCCCGCATCCGGAGGCCGGGTGGCCAGCACGGCGACAAGGATCGTCGCCAGCGCGGTCGATGCCATGCCGAGGCCGCGCCAGAAACCGAGGTCGTCGCGCAGGCTGCGCCAGAACGACGGCTTGCGCGCCGTCGGGCTCTTGGCGCCGAGGTTCAGGCGGCCGGCGATCGCTTGCCATAACTGCGGCGGTGGTGCGACGGCCGGCGCGAACTGCGCCATCGGATGCAGCCGGTCCTGCCATTGCGCCGTGACGCGACGCACCTGCGGCTCGGTCTGCAGCAGCGACTCGAAGCGCCGGCGGGCGCCGGCCTTCAGCGTGCCCAGCGCATATTCGGCGGCCAGCTTGTCGAGCAGGCGCTCGTTGCCGACGATGTTCATGCGCCTTCCGCTTTCTGCAGGCACATGCGCAGCCGGTCCAGGCCCCGCCTGATCCAGGTCTTGACGGTGCCGATCGGCAGCTTGAGCTGCTCAGCCACTTCGCTGTGCGACAGATCATGGAAAAACGCCAGGGCAATCGCCTGACGATGCAGGCCCTCGAGGCGCGTCATGCAACGCGCCAGGGCCTTTGCCTCGTCGGTCGACTGCAGGGACGCGAGCGGACCCGCGTCGGCGCTTTCCATTGCATTCATTACATCCTTGTCAAAAGTATCCGCATCGATTTCCACCGCATGGTCGACCCGTCGCAGCAGATCGAAGGCCTTGTTGCGCACGATCGTCGTCAGCCATGTCATTGGTGCGGCGAGGCTGGCCTGGTAGCTGCCGGCGCTGTTCCAGACGCTGACGAAGCTTTCCTGCAGCACTTCTTCAGCCAGTTCCCGTTTGAACAATATACGCAGGGCAAAGCCGAACAGTTTCGGCGATGTTGCATCGTAGAGCGCGCGAAACGCCTGCGCGTCCTTGTTGGCCACGGCGGCCAGCCAGATTTTCAGCTGTTGCGGGTCAAGAGTCGACAACGTCGTCATCCCTCAGGTTAAAAAGATTCTGGAAAGCCTTGCGTACTGGAGCAGGGCAGGTCGCTGCCAAATGCCGGTCCCGGTTCCGGTTCGTGTCGGTTTTCAGCTCGAAAATTCGTCTTGGCTCGGAGCCGGCATTCTAAAAATGACAATATTCCTGGAGCAACAATTATCGCCACTTTGGCAGGAATTGTCCGAATATTCTGATTAAGGGAATCTACCATGCGTTTGCCATCAAACTCGCTTAGCAACACCGCCGCCAGCCCTGCCGGCAGCGCCAGTGCCGCCGCTGCAACATCCGCGGAAACCGGTCCGGCAGCGGCGTCCCCGCGCGCCGGCAGCAATGCAGCCGCAGCGGGCGGACCACGCGGCGTCGGCAGCGGTGCCGCCGGCGGTTCGTCTAGAACCGGCCTGGGCCGGCATTTTGGTGCAGGCCGCACTGCCGCCGTGGCAGATGAAGGCATGCAGCCACCAGCCGCACCGCGCACGATCGCTCTGGTCGGCGCCGATACCCCGTCGCACGCTGCCCAGGCACACGGTGGTACTGCTGCGCCAGCCTTGCCTGGGCCGCCAGCGCTGCAGCGTCAGAATGGCAGCCGCGCCCTGGAGCAAGGCTTGCACGGCGCGGATGCTGCGGCCGGGCAGCCCGCTGCGTCAGCCCTGAACCCCTTGCCGCCGCAATTTGCCCGCCCGGTACTGCGCCGCCAGGTCAATACATTATCGATGCCGCATGGCTGGCAGGATCCAGGGATTGCCACCAGCGAGACGATTTTCCCGGACCTGAACGTCCTGCCGCCCCTGCATCATCAGCCGCAGTTGCGGGACCCGCATGCCATGATAATGAGTCGCACCAGCTGGGATCCTTCTGATTCGGATTCGGATTCGGATTCGGATGGCGACGACTACCTGCCACGGCAGTAATCCGGCTTTGGAGCCGGCTCTGCGCAGGCAACGCTATGCGGCTGGTGTTGTATGATCTGGCGCAGGGCAGGCGGGGTGGTTTGCCACCGCACCGGCCTGCGCCGGATGTTTTTTGTATCCTCACCGCAGTTGCTTTCCAAGCCGATCGATCATGTCTCAAACGACCGCAGTCAGAATCGACAAATGGCTCTGGGCTGCACGCTTTTTTAAGACGCGCACCCTGGCAGCCGACGCCGTCGATAGCGGCAAGGTCAAGGTTGCAGGAGAGCGGGTGAAGCCGGCCAGGAATCTGAAGGCCGGCGAAGTCGTGCAGGTCGACAACGGTGCGACCGCATGGGAAGTGACCGTGCTCGTGCTGGCCGATGCACGCGGCAGCGCTACCCAGGCGCAGTCGTTGTACCAGGAGAGCGCCGCCAGCATCGCACTGCGCGCCGGCCTGGCCGACGAGCGCAGGTACTTCCGCGAACCCGGCACCACATTGAAAGGCCGGCCGACCAAGCGCGACCGTCGCCTGATCGACAAGTCCACCGGCTGAGACAGCCAGCGCATATTGCCAGCGACAAACCGGCAAGCGACAAGCCGGCCGCCTTGTTCAAAGAACACGACCCTGATCAAATAGTCATTTGCCTCCAAGAACGGATTTGACTTTTCACTGCGCCTGCATAATAGTACGAACGTTCGATTAAATATCCGGGACGTTGCGGCAGGCGTATTCATCGCCTGAGCAGCCCCGGCGATACGCTTTTCAAGGAACGGTCGTGGTGTCCACACCAGCAGAAACAACACAGAAATTCATGCGCAAGGGCGAACTGACGCGTGCCGCCATTCTCGATGTGGCGCTCGATCTGGCCAGCCGCGATGGACTGGAGGGCCTGACCATCGGTCTGCTGGCCGATCGCATGAACATGAGCAAGTCGGGCGTCTTCGCGCATTTCGGTTCGCGCGAAGACCTGCAGATCGAAGTGCTGAAGTCGTATCACCAGCAGTTCGAGCAGGAGGTGTTCTATCCCAGCATGAAGGACCCGCGCGGGCTGCCGCGCCTGCAGGGAATGTTTTCGCGCTGGATCCGGCGCGTGACCGTTGAAATTGCATCCGGCTGCATCTACATCAGCGGCGCTGCAGAGTATGACGATCGTCCCGGTGCGATTCGCCAGGAACTGGTCGGCATGGTGCTGGCATGGCAGGAGGCGCTCTATCGCTGCGTGCAGCAGGCAGCGGAAATGGGCCATCTGCGTGCCGACACCGATCCGCACCAGATGGTCTACGAAATGTACGGGCTGATCCTGGCGCTGCATCATGACGCCCGCTTCATCCAGCGTGCCGGCAGTGTCGAGCGCGCCTATGCCGGCTTCGAGCGGCTGCTGCAGAGTTATCGCAATCCCGAATCACCGGTTTTCCAGTTGCATGCGGTCCTGAAGGCGCCATCGGACTGAGCGCCGACGGGTCGTCTGCAGGTTGTCGCACCGCCGACCGGACCGCATCGAATCAATCGATCAATCAATCAATCAATCAATCAATCAATCAATCATCCAACAATTCAGCCGCCAGGAGAAAAACATGGGCCAGTACATTGCACCGTTGCGCGACATGCAGTTCGTTTTGCATGAACTGCTGCAGGTCGAAACCGAATTGAAGCAGATGCCCAAGCATGCCGACATCGATGCCGACATCATCAACCAGGTATTGGAGGAGGGCGGCAAGTTCACCTCGCAGGTGCTGTTCCCGCTGAATCATTCGGGCGACCGCGAGGGTTGCCACCTCGACCGCGACACGCATGAAGTCACGCCGCCGAAGGGTTTCAAGGCGGCCTACAAGCAGTACGTCGACGCCGGCTGGCCGTCGCTGTCGTGCGATCCGGATTTCGGAGGACAGGGCTTGCCGCTGGTGATCAACAATTCATTCTATGAAATGCTGAATTCCGCCAACCAGGCCTGGACCATGTATCCCGGCCTGTCGCACGGCGCCTACGAATGCCTGCACGAGCACGGTTCCGAGGCCATGAAGGCGCTGTACCTGCCCAAGCTGGTGTCGGGCGAATGGACCGGCACCATGTGCCTGACCGAGCCGCACTGCGGCACCGACCTGGGCATGCTGCGCTCGAAAGCCGCGCCGCAGCCCGATGGTTCCTACAAGATCAGCGGCGGCAAGATCTTCATTTCCGCCGGCGAGCACGACATGTCGGCCAACATCATCCACCTGGTGCTGGCGCGCCTGCCGGATGCGCCGCCGGGCACGAAAGGCATCTCGCTGTTCCTGGTGCCGAAGTTCCTGCCGAACGCCGATGGAACGGTGGGCGCGCGCAATCCGATCTTTTGCGGCGCACTCGAAGAAAAAATGGGCATCCACGGCAACTCGACCTGCCAGATGAATCTCGATGGCGCCACCGGCTGGCTGATCGGCCAGCCCAACAAGGGCTTGAACGCCATGTTCGTGATGATGAATGCGGCGCGCCTCGGTGTGGGCATGCAGTCGCTGGGGCTGACCGAGGTGGCGTACCAGAATGCCCTGGTGTATGCAAAGGACCGGGTGCAGATGCGCAGCCTCTCGGGCGTGAAGGCGCCGGACAAGGCGGCCGACCCGATCATCGTCCACCCCGATGTGCGCCGCATGCTGCTCACCGCCAAGGCGTATGCCGAAGGCGGACGGGCCTTCAGTTCGTACGTGGCGCTGCAGATCGACCGCGAACTGCATCATCCGGACGAGGAAGTGCGCAAAGACGCCGCCGACCAGGTCGCACTGCTGACGCCGATCATCAAGTCCTTCATCACCGACAATGCCTGGATCGCCACCTCGGAGGCCATGCAGGTCTTCGGCGGCCACGGCTACATCGCCGAATGGGGCATGGAGCAGTACGTGCGCGACTCGCGCATCAACATGATTTACGAGGGCACCAACACGATCCAGTCGCTCGATCTGCTGGGCCGCAAGATCCTGATGGACAACGGCGCCAAACTGAAGAAATTCGGTGCGCAGGTCCAGGCTTTCGTCGAAGAGAACGGCACCGATGAAGCGATGTCCGAATTCATCACGCCGCTGGCCGACCTGGGTGACAAGGTCACGAAACTGACCATGGAAATCGGCATGAAGGCGTTCGCTAATCAGGATGAAGTGGGCGCTGCCTGCGTGCCGTACCTGCGCGTGGTCGGCCACATGGTGTATGCCTACTTCTTTGCGCGCATGGCAAAGATCGCGCTCGAAAAAGAAGGCGGCGGCGACACCTTCTACAAGGCCAAGCTCGGCACGGCGCGCTTCTACTTCGCCCGCCTGCTGCCGGAGACCGCAATGCTGATTCGCCAGGCGCGCTCGGGTGCCGCCAGCCTGATGGCGCTCGACGCCGAACTGATCTGAGCAAGGGAATCGACATGACAAATTTCATCGTCAGGAAAGTCGCCGTCCTGGGCGCCGGCGTGATGGGCGCGCAGATCGCCGCCCATTGCATCAATGCGCGCGTGCCAGTGGTGCTGTTCGACCTGCCTGCAAAGGAAGGACCGAAGAACGGCATCGTGCTGCGCGCCATCGAGAACCTGAAAAAACTCAGCCCCGCGCCGCTTGGCAACAAGGATCATGCGTCGCAGATCGAGGTCGCCAACTACGACGACAACCTCGCGCTGCTGGCCGGCTGCGACCTGATCATCGAGGCGATCGCCGAACGCATGGACTGGAAGCACGACCTCTACAAGAAGGTCGCGCCCCATATCGCACCGAACGCGATCTTTGCCTCGAACACCTCGGGACTGTCGATCACGGCATTGTCGGAAGGCTTCGATGCCGAACTCAAGGCGCGTTTTTGCGGCGTGCATTTCTTCAATCCGCCGCGCTACATGCACCTGGTCGAACTGATTCCGACGGCATCGACCCGTCCGGAAATCCTCGACCAGCTCGAGAGCTTCCTGAGCTCGACTTTGGGCAAGGGCGTGGTGCGGGCAAAGGATACGCCCAACTTCATCGCCAACCGGGTCGGCATCTTCGGCATGCTGGCCACCATCCATGAAGCGGAAAAATTCGGCCTGTCGGTCGACGTGGTCGACGACCTGACCGGCGCAAAACTCGGTCGCGCCAAGTCCGGCACCTTCCGCACCGCCGACGTGGTGGGTCTGGACACCATGGGGCACGTCATCAAGACCATGCAGGACACGCTGGCCGACGATCCCTTCTTTGCCGTCTACAAGACGCCGGAGGTATTGGCAAAGCTGGTGGCAGCCGGCGCGCTGGGACAGAAGAGCGGCGCCGGTTTCTACAAGAAGGTTGGCAAGGATATTTTGCGGCTCGACCCGGCCAAGGCCGATTATGTCGCCGGCGGCGGCAAGGCCGACGACCTGGTGGCGCGCATCCTGAAG
Source organism: Herminiimonas sp. (assembly GCA_025356535.1). Lineage (GTDB taxonomy): Bacteria > Pseudomonadota > Gammaproteobacteria > Burkholderiales > Burkholderiaceae_D > JANXSS01. Next base: position 21,194 of record JANXSS010000395.1, on the reverse strand, counting down.
GAAAAGGACCCGGCCAAGCGGATGAAGGCGCTGCACGACTCCACCAATCCGCAGGCGAAGTTCCTGTGGGCGATCTTCCGTGATGCGTTCCATTACATCGCCGTGCACCTGGAGTCGATCGCCGAGAACGCCCGCGACGTCGATTTTGCGCTGCGCTGGGGTTTCGGCTGGAACCAGGGGCCGTTCGAGACCTGGCAGGCAGCGGGCTGGCAGCAGGTGGCGACATGGATCAAGGAAGACATCGACGCCGGCCAGGCGCTGTCGGGTGCGCCATTGCCGGCCTGGGTCTTCGATGGCCGCACCGGCGTGCATGCGCAGGAGGGTTCGTACGCGGCGGCCAGCGGCGCGATGGTGCCGCGCTCCTGCCTGCCGGTCTATGCGCGCCAGGCGTTTCGCGCACCGGTGCTGGGCGCGGCGGCGGCCGATGGCAAGGATGACGCAAAACGCGCCGGCACCACGGTGTTCGAGGATGAATCGGTACGCATCTGGCATCAGGATGACGATGTGCTGATCCTGTCGCTGAAGACCAAGATGCACGTGATCGGCGCCGGCGTGATTGCCGGCCTGTCGATGGCGATCGCCGAGGCCGAGAAAAATTTCAAGGGCCTGGTGCTGTGGAGCGCGGACGCGGCAGAAGGCGGCGCGTTTTCCGCCGGCGCCGACCTGCAATCGATGCTGCCGCTGTTCATGTCGGGCGGCGTCAAGGCGATCGAGCCGGAAGTGGCAAAATTGCAGCAGGCGCATCAGGCAATGAAGTACGCCAACGTGCCGATCGTGGCAGCCGTGGCCGGGCTGGCGCTGGGCGGCGGATGCGAACTGATGCTGCATGCGGCAAAGCGGGTCGCCTCGATCGAGTCCTACATCGGCCTGGTGGAGGTGGGTGTCGGCCTGATACCGGCCGGCGGTGGCCTGAAGGAAGCGGCCGTGCGCGCAGCGGCAGATGCAAAGGGCAACGACATCCTGCAGTTCCTGAAAACCTCGTTTACCAATGCGGCCACCGCTGCGGTATCGAAGTCGGCAATCGAAGCGCAGGCGATGGGTTACCTGAAGGCCGACGACGTCATCGTCTTCAATGCCTACGAACTGCTGCATGTGGCGAAGGTCGAGGCACGCGCACTGTTCGACGCCGGTTACCGCCCGCCGATGAAAACCCTGGTGCCGGTGACCGGCCGCTACGGCGTGGCCACCATCATGGCGCAGCTGGTCAACCTGCGCGACGGCGGCTTCATCTCGGCGCACGACTACAAGCTCGGCACGATGATTGCGCAAGTGGTTTGCGGCGGGGACGTCGACGAAGGCAGCATGGTCGACGAACAGTGGCTGCTGGACGCGGAGCGGCGGGCTTTCATGGAGTTGCTCAATCATCCGAAGACGCAGGAGCGGATCATGGGGATGATGCAGACCGGAAAACCAGTCAGGAACTAGATGCCTTGTCAGTACAGCTATGGCATCCGGTATCGCCGACCCATCCCCATGACCCCATGCAGTGCGGGACTGAGTTTAGCGAAGCGTACTCCGCCCCCAACATTTCAGAGGCTGAGTACGCGAGCGGCATGACAGCACAGGCACCAAGGCTTTGACAGTGCCTCTCCAGACAAAGCCAAAACCAGAAAATCCGCAGCACCAGGAGAACCAAATGACGCAACAACTCCAAGAAGCCTACATCGTCGCCGCCACCCGCAGCCCCATCGGCAAGGCGCCGCGCGGCATGTTTCGCCACACCCGTCCCGACGACCTGCTGGCGGCGGTGCTGCAATCGGCGCTGGCGCAGGTGCCGGGGCTGGACCCGAAAACGATCGAGGACGCCATCGTCGGCTGCTCCTTTCCCGAGGGCGCGCAGGGCCTGAACATGGCGCGCAATGCGGTGCTGCTGGCCGGCCTGCCGAACACGGTGGGCGGCGTGACGGTGAACCGCTACTGCGCTTCCGGCATCACGGCAGTTGCCATGGCGGCCGACCGCATCCGTGTCGGCCAGGCTGATGTCATGATCGCCGCCGGTGCGGAATCGATGTCGATGGTGCCGATGATGGGTTTTCATCCATCGATCAACATGAACGTGTTCAAGGACGAGCACATCGGCATGGCCTACGGCATGGGCCTGACCGCCGAGAACGTTGCAAAGCAGTGGAAGGTCTCGCGCGAGGCGCAGGACCAGTTCGCGCTCGACTCGCACTTGAAGGCGCTGGCCGCGCAGCAGGCCGGCGACTTCGATGCCGAGATGACGGCCATCGACATCGTCAGCCGCAGCCCGAACCTGTCCAGCGGCGCCATCGATCTGTCGACGCGCACGGTGCGGCTCGATGAAGGCGCGCGCGCCGACACCAGCCTGGCCGCGCTGGGCAAACTGCGCCCGGTGTTTTCACCAAAAGGCTCGGTCACCGCCGGCAACAGTTCGCAGACCTCCGACGGCGCCGGTGCGCTGATCCTGGTGAGCGAGAAGATCCTCAAGCAGTTCAACCTCACGCCGCTGGCGCGCTTCGTCTCCTTCGCGGTGCGCGGCGTGCCGCCGGAAATCATGGGGATCGGGCCCAAGGAAGCGATTCCGGCGGCATTGAAGGCAGGTGGCCTGTCGCTGGAGCAGATCGACTGGTTCGAGTTGAACGAAGCCTTTGCCGCGCAGGCGATTGCCGTCATGCAGGACCTCGGCCTGGACCCGGCCAAGGTCAATCCGATGGGCGGCGCAATTGCGCTGGGCCATCCGCTGGGCGCCACCGGCGCGATCCGGTCGGCCACCGTGATCCATGCCCTGCAGCGCAAGCAACTGAAATACGGCATGGTGACGATGTGCGTCGGCACCGGCATGGGCGCGGCCGGCATTTTCGAGCGGATGTAATGCACACCAACGCAACGGAGAACAAATGAACGCGAATCACGGCAGCAGCGCCGCAGGGCAGGGCATCGACATCGGTTGCGAGGCCGGCATTTTGACGATCGGCTTCAATCGGCCGGACAAGAAGAATGCGATCACCGGCGCCATGTACCAGGCCATGGCCGACGCCATGAAAGCCGCGCAGGCCGATGCAGGCGTGCGCGTGATCCTGATCACGGGCTTGCCGCAGATTTTCACGGCCGGCAACGACCTCGAAGACTTCATGAAGAATCCGCCGACGCTGGCGGAAAGCCCGGTCTTCCAGTTCATGATGCAGATGGTGCATGCGACCAAGCCGGTGATTGCGGCCGTGTCGGGCGCGGCCGTCGGCATCGGCACCACGCTGCTGCTGCATTGCGACCTGGTGTATGCGGCCGACAATGCAAAATTTAGCATGCCGTTCACGCAACTGGGGCTGTGCCCGGAGTTCGGCTCCAGCCTGTTGCTGCAGCAGGGCGCAGGCTTGAGGCGCGCAGCCGAAAAGCTGCTGCTCGGCGAAGCCTTCCTGGCCGCAGAAGCGTGCGAGATGGGACTGGTCAACCGCGTGCTGCCGGGCGCCGAACTTGCAGCCTTTGCGCGCGCCCAGGCCGTCAAGCTGGCGGCATTGCCGGCGTCGTCGCTGCAGGCAACCAAGCGCCTGATGAAGGCCGACCAGCGCGCGGCAATCGAAGCGCGGATCACCGAGGAAAACGCCGCCTTCAGCGCCATGCTGCGCGCACCGGAGGCAAAGGAAGCGTTTGCTGCATTCTTTGAAAAACGGCGACCGGATTTTTCGAAGTTTTCTTAGCCGTTCCCGGTTCGTCATGACGGCCCACATCCGGTATGCTGTGCACTAGAAAACTGTTCGCACGGATATCGGATTGCACCTGGCATGATTGAATCAGACTTCAGCACATCTTTGCGTCGGCAACCGGCAGCTAGTGACAATTTGCAAGGTGTGCTCCTGCGCCGATCGTCCTGGCTGCCGGCGCTGGCCAGCCTTGCACTGGGTGCCTGCGCCAGCAGCACCCCTGCGCTCTACGACAACGAGGAGTTCGTGGCCGGCAATGCCTATTCGCATACGTTTGCCGGCACGGGCGCCGCGACCTGTGAGGCGGCGCGCCGGGCGTTGCTGTCGCAGGGCTACATCATCACCGAAGTCAAGCCGACGCTGACCAAGGGCGTCAAGAACTTCCAGCGCGACCGCAACAGCCATGCCGAGATCGAGTTCAACGTGGTCTGCGCACCCGACAGCGAAGGCAGCAACACCACCACCGCCTTTGCCAACGCGGTGCGCCAGACGTATTCGCTCAAGAAAAGCAGCAATTCGGCCAGCGTCGGCGTCGGCGTCCTGGGTTCGCTGTCGGTGCCGTTCGGACTGAGCGACGATGCGATGATCAAGGTCGGCGCCGAGACGATTGCGTCGAAAAAATTCTACGAGCAGTTCTTTGCCCGGGTCGAGGGGTATCTCGATCGTCCCTCGGCAGACAAGGACGTGCCGCAGGAGTAGCCTGCGGCGAAACGAGCCGGCGCGCTGCGGGCTTGTCGGATCGGCAGGTGTTTTTTTGCGACTGGGCAACATACAGGTTGATCTAGTACACTGCCTTACCTTCTTTGTAATGCCACCCCCACGATGCGAACCGATCTGCACTTCCTCGTCGTCAACGATGCGCTACCGATGCGCCGGGTCATGGTGCACCTGCTGAAGGAACTCGGTTACCGGAAGATTTCCGAGGCCATCGACGGCGCCATGGCGCTGCGTGCATTCAAGAACGCGCAGGTGGTCGGCGCGCCGATCCGTTTCGTCATCACCGATTTCGCCATGCCGGTCATGAATGGCCTGGACCTGATCCGCACGATCCGCGCAACGCCGGACCTGGCGGACCTGCCGGTACTGATGGTAACGCCGGAGGCAAGCCGGGAAAACATTCTCGCCGCAGCCGAAGCCGGCACCGATGGCTACATCGTGCGGCCCTTCAATGCCGCCGCGCTCGGCCGGCGGCTCGACAAGATACTGGTCCAGAAAGGGCTGGCAGCCTAGGGCAAATTTCGCGCTGGCGTACCGCGCTTTGCACCGCTACGCACCGCTTGGCACCACATTGCCGCGTTGCAGCGCGCTTGCGTGGCCTGCCGCACGGCGCTCCCTGGGCCTCGTACTGCGGCCCGAATCGATACGCACAACACACCACTTTGAATTTTGCTCCGGTCGCCGCCGGTTGCGCTGCCTATTTCAATGGCCAGATGCCCATTGCCGGCAGCGCCGGGTCGATCGCCGTGCCGGCCGTCGGCGCTGCCTTGGTTGACGGCGCCGGCGCGGTTGCCGTCGCCGGTACAGTAGCCGGTGCAGTAGCTGGCGTGGCGCGTGCCGGCAGGAGGTGCACGGCGCCGCCCTGTCGCAGCGCCGCGAGATTTTCCCGGATCAGCGTGTCCTGTGGCGCCAGCACTGCCGCGCGTTCGAGCAAAATTGCCGCCGTGCCGCGGTCGCCGGCCACCAGCGCGGCGACGGCGGCTTCATTCAGGTAGGCCGGATCGTAATGCTCGCGCCGCACACCGGCGGGCAGCATTTGGGCGCTGCAGGCGCACTGCAGGCACAGCATCGTCAGGCAGCAGATCCGTCTCGATGAACAAGGCATGCGCATCCTCAGTATTGTGACGCCGGCAGCAACGGCTCCGGCGGCAGGTTGACCGGCCGCGCGCCGTTGTGGTCGAGGTTGTAGCGGAAGTAGAACAGCAGCCGGTTCGGCGCATAGTCGCTGGAGCGGTCGATCTCGAAGCGCCCGCCGACGTACAGTTTCGGATTCATCTGGTATTCGAACGCCGCCGACAGCGAGCGGCCCACGCCATGCCCGGTCGAGGCGGTGTAGCGCGGATCGATGCCGTTGCCGGCGGCCAGCGCCAGTGCCTGCGTCTGCAGATCGGGCCGGGTCGGGAAGTAGTCTGCCGCGGCAGTCGACGAGCGCGAGGCCGACAGGGCCGCGCGCACCGTGTACGACAGGCGCGCCGTGCGGGCACTGAAGGCCACCGGCAGCGACACCGAGGCAAAGCGCTGCGGGCTGTAGTAGCCGCCGTGGCCGAGCGTGTATTCGCCGGCGTTTTCCGAAAAACGCCAGAGCATCGCATTCATGCCCACCGTCAGCACCCGGTCATCCTCGTTGATGAGGCGCCAGTAGGCGCCGCCCATGAGTTGCATGCGGTTGTTTGCCTGTACGTCGGTGCCGGTCAGGCGGTGCAGGCCGAGCGCACTCCAGGCGCCGACGGCGCCGCCACTGTCGCGGCTGAGACCGAAGCGCACGCCGTTTGCCAGCACGCCGCCAAACAGCGCGCCGGTGCGCGGATCGCGTGCGCCGGCGTACGACAGCACGCTGCCCATCAGGGCCCGGCGCGAGGCATCGACCGAATAGGAAAATGCGCCGATGTCGCCTTTCTTGAGCACGCCGCCGACGATGTTGGTGATCGGAAAACCCAGCGGCGTGACGCCGATGTCGCCGCGCCATTCATCCTGCTCGATGCCGGCCATGAGTGCGAGTCCGCGCACGCTTTGCGCCGCGCCGCCAACGGTGCACAGCGGATGGCACAGCAGCAGGCTGCCGAAGCGCGCCGCCGAATCGACCGCGCCCAGGTCGAGCGTGCCGGCGCTGCTGCGCACCACGGCCGCCTGCGCAAACACATGGCTGCCGGCGCGCCACGGCGCCCGCACTTCGAAGGGCAGTTCGGTATAGGCGTATTCGGAGGTGCCGGTGGCGCCGACCCGGCTGCGGTTGTCGATGGCGCCGGCAAGCCAGGTGCTGCGGCTGTCGAGGAGTTCGGCCAGGCGCCGGTAGCTGCCGTTGGCCGGTGGTTCCGGTGGCAGGCCGAGCGCGACCTGCAGTTGCGGCGCGAGCGGGCCCGGAAGCGGCGGCGCCGCACCGTCCGGCGGGCGCTGCAGCGACACGTCGGCACGCAGGCCGACGCCGGCCGGTTCGGGCGGCAGGCCTTGCGCTCGCGCAGCGGTTGCACCGTCGTCGCCAGGCAGGCTGCGCAAGCGCGAGCGTGACGCCAGCTGGCCGGCGCTGCGTTCGTCCTGCGTGATGGCAAGCGAACGCTGCAGGTAGGCGATGGCTGCATCGGGCTGGCCACCGCGCTCGGCCAGCTGCGCCGCCTGGTTGAGCAGGCGGCTGCTGGCCGGCGCCGTTGCCAGCGCGTCCTCGATCAGTTCGACGGCGGCGGCATCTTCCTTCAGGTCGATCAGGCGCGCCGCCAGCGACGCCGCATCGTCGGCGGTCAGGCCGCCCGGCGCGGCGCGGCGCAGGCCGACCTGTCGCGCGATCAGCAACCGCGCTGCGTCGCTTTCGCCTGCGCCGATCAGGCTGTCGATCAGGCCGATGCCGGCGTCGCGGTCATCCGGTTCGCTCTCCAGCAGGCGTCGATAGCCGGCCGCTGCCAGGTCATGCTGGTGCAGGCCAAGCGCGGTGTCGGCCCGCAAGAGGATCAGGCGGCGGTTGTCGACGCCACTGCTGCGCTCCAGCAGGGCGAGTGCAGCGGCGTTGTCGCCTTGCTTCAGGAGCGCATCGACCTGGCGCGTTAGCAGCGTCGCATGCAGGTCGGCCAGCCTGGCGGCATTGGATAAGCTTGTTGCAGCGCTGGTTGCAACGCTTGATGCAGCGCTGGCTGCAGCACCGGTCGCTGCGGCGTCCAGTGCGGCGAGGTTGGCAGCGAGCGTGACGTCGTCATCGAAGCGGGCCAGGATTTCCGCCCGGCGCAGGCGCCAGTCGGCCGGCAGGTCCGGGTTGGCATCGAATTGCGCCAGAAGCAGGCGGGCGGCTTCGACGCCATCCGGGCTGCCGGTGTCGGCCAGCGCGGCCGCGATCTGCGGCGTCAGGCTTGCATCGTTGCCGGCGGCAGCAGCGGTGGCGCGCAACAACGCCACGGCGGCAGCACTTTGGCCGGCCGCCGTCAGCGCGCCGGCATGACCGAGCCGCTGCGTCACCCACAGGCGGCGCTGCAGTTCGACGATCTTGCGCTCGCGCGCGCCGGCGGGAATGCGCTCCAGTGTCTGCAGGGCGTGGATGCGGCGATCGCGGTTGTCGTCTAGCAGTGCGTAGGCGTACAGGGCCGCAGGGTCGGCCGCCGCCGGTTTGAGCAGCGCCGCAAAGAGCCGGTCGGCGCGGCTGTCGTCGCCCGGGGCGTTGCGCCCGACATACAGGCGCGCCAGGTCATAGCGCAGCCACGGATCGGCCGGCGCCAGCACCGCGGCTTCTTCCAGCAGCATGATGGCCTGCGCCGTGTTGCCGGCGGCGACCTGGGCATCTGCCTGGGTGCGCAGGCGTGCGGCCCGGGCGCCATCGATTGCGGGCAGCAGCGCCGTTCGTTGCGCCGGAGCCAGCCGTGCCAGCAATCGCTGCAGCCGCTCGTCCTGCCCCTGCGCCAGGTACAGGCGGGCCAGGCCCTCGATGGCGCCGGCGTTGGCCGGATCGAGGCCCAGCACCTCGCCGTAGCTGCGTTCGGCGTCGCCGCTGCGGGCCTGGGCCAGGTAGAGCGCCGCCAGGGCCAGCACGGCAGCCGGCTCCTTCGGGTCGAGCGCGCGCGCCTCGCGCAGTTTTTCTTCCGCCAGGGCGAAGCGGCGTGCTTCGCTTGCCCGGTCTGCCTGAGTGATCAGGCCCCAGTAGCGGGCCACGCCGGCCATGCGCTGCCAGCGGCTGCGCTGCGGTGGATCGAGGCGGGCCGCGCGCAGGAACAGCGCCTCGGATTCCGCATGGCGGCGCTGGCGCAGCCGTAGCAGGCCCAGGCCGTTGAGCAGGTCGATCTCGTTGGCGCGCGTTGCAAGGGCGTATTGCAGGCGTTCCTGCGCGGCGTCGAGCCGGCCGGCCGCCAGCAATGCCAGCCCGGCCTGCTGCGCCCGGTAATGCGGATCGGCCTGCAGCCGGCGTCGCACTTCCAGGCTTGCCAGCATGGCCTCGAGCCGGGATTGCACGGCGCTGTCGTTTTTTTCCTGCGCGAGATAGCTGCGCAGCAGGGCCACGCTGGCGCCATTGTCGTCCAGCGCCAGCATGGCGCGGCGCCAGGCGGCGCGGGCCTGCTTTGCATAGGCCGGCACTTCGGTCAGGGCAATGAGCTGCGCCAGCGCCGTGCGGTCCACCGGCGCGCGCGCAGTCAGCAGTTCGGCAAGCGCGAGCCGGTAGCGCAGGTTCTCGGGCTCGAGGCGCACCAGCGCCTGCAGGCCGTCGCGCGCACGCGGCCTGCCGTTCGGCGCATTGGCCACCATGCTCCAGTATTCGAGCGTCATTTCCTCGGTCGGCGGGCCCTGCGGATAGAGCGTGCGCATGGCGGCGGCGGCCTGGTCGTAGCGCTGTTCGCGCACCAGCTGGCGCATTTGGCGCAGGGCGTCGCTGTCGGTGCCGTCGATGCGCATCAGGGCTTCGATACGGGCGATCTCGGGCGCATCCGGCTGCAGGCGGCGCATGCGTGCGACCAGGATGCGTGCGGCTTCCGGCAGGCGACGGCGCACCTGTACCCGTGCCAGCGTTTCCAGGCCGGCCAGGTTGTCGGGCGAAATCCGGAACAGCTTTTGCAGCGCTTCTTCGGCCAGATCCTCGCGGCCCTGGCTGGTCCAGAAACGCGCCTGTTCCAGCAGCGCCGCTTCGGCCGGGGCGCGCACCGGCTCGGCGCGCAACGGAAAATCCGCCGGTGCATTGCCGCCCGGTTCATTCAAAAACGTCCCGAAATGCGTATCCATGCGCAGGCGCAGCATTGCACCGCGTCGCGCCGGCAGCGTGCGGCCTGCAGCGGGATAGGCCGCCAGGGTCAGCACCAGGCTGCGCTTCAATACCAGCGGCGCCGGGTTCCGGCTGCGCTCGGCCGGATCGGCCGCAGCAGCGCCCGCGCCCGTGTCGGCATGCGCCAGCGCCGACAGGCCCAGGCCGACCGCGATGCCGATCAGCGGGCGCTGCATGAGGCGTGCAACGTCAGGTTGCCGTCGCGGGTGAAATGGTAGCGGCCGCTGTGCCAGCCGAGGCCGAACAGGGTCAGCGCCTGTTCGTAGTAATTGTCGCGCCGGGCCAGCGGATCGCGCGCCGTGATGCGGGCGGCTTGCAGCGCCGTGGCGTTCGGGCCGGCGGTGCTGGCGATGAGCGGCAGCACCGCCGCGGAAAATCCGGCGTCGCCGACGCCGGTGAAGGCGCCACTGCGGGTGTCGATGCGCTGCGGTGGCGCGCCGTTGTCGAGGGTTGCCCGCACCATCGGCAAAAGCGCCTTCTGCAGCGCGGCGCGCAGCGGCTCGTCGCGCGCCAGCATGCCGGCCCACAGATAGGTGCGGATCGCATTGAAGCTGCCGGTCGCATTGGTGTCGCCGTCGGGTGCGAAGCCGCCGGCGCTGCCGTAGCGCACCCAGTCGGGCGAATAGCCGCGCGGCGCGCTGTCGATGACCATGCGCGCCGTGCTCTTTACCTGCTGCAGCCACTGCGCCTTCGATTCCGGCTGCAGGCTGCCGGCAGCCAGGCGCCGCAGCACCTGCAGCGGCGCGTAGCTCGGGTTCAGGCGCGCGCTGCCCGGGGCCGGCTGGAAGCCGCGCGGCGCCGGCAGCAGCAGGCGGCCGATGCCGTCGAACACCGCGGTTTCCTCGCGCAGGATGCGCTCGGCCAGCAACCGGCCCAGGGCGGTGTACTGGGGCGCCTGCCACAGGCGTCCGGCTTCCTGCAGCGCGTAGGCGATCCAGAGGTCGGCGTCGGCGGCTGCATTGTCGTCGATGATGCCCCAGCTGCCATCGGCCTTGCGGCCCCACAGCCAGGCCGGCAGGCGCGCCGTCAGGTCGCCGCCGGCAAGATTGTCTTCGCTCCAGCGCAGCACGCGGGCAAAGCGCTCGCGGTCGCCCGCCACGAGCGCGAAGAACAGGGCGTAGGCCTGACCTTCGGAGGTCGTCTGGCCGTTCGGCGTGGCCGGGTCGATCAGGCGGCCGCTATCGGTGATGAAGGTTCTGGCAAAACCATCCCATGCCGGCCATGCGGCGCAGGTGGCGGCAGCGTCGACGGCTGCAGCATTGGCCGCGCCGCTGCCCAGCGCCAGCGTCAGCGCCAACGCCGACCTGGCCGCCCGCGCTACCGGCGCGCCGGCTTTCACCGGGCGCGCCCGGTGCACTGCCTGCTGCGGCATTGTCCGGCGCAGTCTCATGCACCGCCGCCGGCGCGCCTCTCGGCTACGGCGCGCAGGCCGCGCCAGATCGCAAAGCCGAAGATCAGCACTGCCGCAAAAGCGGCCAGCGCCAGCAGCAGCGGATGCTCGGACATCGCATACCAGAGCGAGGTGAAAAACGGCAGCGAGCCGACCGTATAGGTATGGCCGGCCAGGACGCTGTCGACCTGCTGGCCGCGCACGAACGCCGCGCTGCCGCGAATCTGCAGCGCGTGGTTGACGTCGTCCAGGGCGTCTAAGACATTTGCCATTTCCTCCGGCGCGGTTGCCGTCAGCGCGACCACGCTGCGCTCGGCAGACAGCGGCGACTCGAAGCCGACCAGCAGTGCAAGCGGTCCCGAGCCGTCCAGGTTTTCCTGCGACACGATTGCCGTGTCCGGACGGGCATTCATGCCGAACCAGTCGAAGAGGAACGGCATCTGCCGCGCCGGCTGGCTGACCTTCTTGACGCTGCCGAGCACGCCGGCCGGCAGTTGTGCGGCCCATTTTCCCAGCAGCGGCTGCGACACGCCGATCAGCAGCAGGTCGGCATCCTTCAACGCCGCCTCATCCTGGGGTCCGGCAACCCGCACCCGGCTGGCGGTCGCGCCGGTCGACTCGCCCATGCGGGCCATCAGCGCCAGCATGGTCTGGATGTCCAGGCGCGATGGTGTCTCGGGCAGCACCACGACCGTCTGCGCCAGGTCGGCGTATTTTGTAAACGGAAAACCCGAACTGGCGAAAAATCCCAGGTTCGGCATCTCGGCAAAGTTCGGCAGGCCGGAAAAATCGATCTTCGAATCGGCGTCGATCATGGCGCTGATGTTGTCGACCTGCGCATCGCGGCAATTGTTTTCCTTCAGATAGGTGAAGGAAAACCCGTACTGCAGCGAATTGCGGATGCCCAGCTTGAAGGCCGGGATCAGCACGCTCTGGGTGGCCGACAGCAGGCCGTCTTCCAGCACTGGCAGGCGCATGCGCGCGCCATCGCTGGAAACGCCGCCCTGGCCGAGGTTGAAGGCCTGCACCAGTTCGTTGTTGATGCGCATCGTCAGGCGCGACTCGCTGGTTCGCGACAGCGGGCTGTAGCGGTATTTCAGGTCGAGCGGCACGCCGCGGCTGCGCCAGGTAAACAGGTCCGGCGGAATGCGCAGGTTGATCACCACCGGCGCCGGTTCGTGACCCAGCACCTGCAGCGACTGCGGCGACTCGACCAGCTCGGCAAAGCGCATCGGCCGGTCCAGCCGGACCCAGCTCGGCGCATCGTAGGCCGGCCGGGGCGCGGCCCGCACCGCCTCCTTGACGGCGACCTGGGCGCCGGACATGGCGACGTTTCCTTGCGCTAAGGCCTCGGCTGCGCGGGCGATGTCGGCGCTGTTGCGGCCCAACAGCACCAGCAGCTTCGACGACGGATCGACCGGGTTGGTCATCACCAGCAGGCCCGGCCCGGTTACCGCAGGCAGCGATGCAAAGGCGGCGGGACGGCCGTCGTCGGGCGCGAAGACGATCGCATTGCCGGGCGGCAGGGTATTCAGTGCGGTCGGAAAGCGCGCACCGCGCCAGGCCGCCAGCTTGCCGAACCAGGACGCGGTCACGGCGGCTGCCTGCAGGGTGCCGCGCGCAGGCCGCTCGGCAAAGACGAAGTTCAGGTTCAGGCGGCTGGTGTCGCGGCGGTCGAAGAACGGTTCCGGCAAGGTCGCCAGATCGTTGGCCGGCGCCAGCTTCTGCACCGACAGCACGATTTCTGACGCGCCGCTGATGTCGGCCCACAGGCTGCTGTGGATCGGGTCTTCGCATTCGGTTGCATAGTGGCCGATGAAATTGAAGCCGAGCTTGTTGTAGTCGCTCAGCAGGCGCGGGTCGATCTCGATTTCATACAGCAGCTTCTTGCCGGCGTCTTCCTTGGTGATCGGTACGACGCCGAGCAGTTCGCCGTTGAGCGCCAGCTTGATGTGCGACTGGGTCGGTATCAGCGCCGGTGAATAGGTGTAGCGCAGGCGCAGCAGGGCGCGGGTGACGAGCTCGTCGCGGCGGATGCCGAAGTCGACTGCCGCATGACCGTCGCTGGTGCGCAGGGGCACGGTCTTGGCATTGCTCAGACGCGTGAAGGTGAGCACGCGGTTCTCGGTGGTCGGCGTGGCCACCGCAGCAGCCGATGCGGCGGCAGACGTCGCCGGCGTGGCCGGTGCGGCCGCTGGCGGCAACTTGCCCGCGCTGTCGGCTGCCTGGGCGGCGCAGGCCGTCAGGCAGGTGCAAAGCAGCAGGCGCCGCGTCAGGCGCGCCGCCGTCATGCCCGTGCGCATAAATGGGGTGGGCAGGCGGTCAGGCAGTATAGGAGGACGGTTCATTTTTCTTCTGCATGTTGATGACGGGATGGCGCGGCAAGACGCTGGCAATGAGGCCGACGCCCCGGCGCACCAGCGCGACGCCCGGAATCAGCGCCGGCGGCGCATATTCGATCATGCGGCGGTAACCCGACAGGCCCACGCGCAGCACTTCCAGCAGGCCGGTCAGGGGCCGGTCGGCGCGCCTGCCGTCTGCCCACGAGATCCAGGCATCGGCGCGCGAGAAGGTGCACTGCACCAGCGCCATTTCCTGCTGCTGCGACTGCAGGTTCCAGCGCACCCGGACATTGGCGCCGGAGGTCGCCGTGATCAGCGCCGGAAACTGGAATTCATCGTCGCCGCGCCAGAGCGAGACGGCAACGGCGGCATCGGTTGCCAGGCCGGCGGGTGGCTGCGGCGTGACCTCGTCGATCGTCAGCGAGGCGCCGCCTTCGGAGAAATCGACGGTGCGACAGCGCAGCAGCTTACCGTCGGCCAGTCGCACCGGCGCCGGCAGGCTGATCTGCACCCGGTGCGAGCGGCGCTGCTGACGCGCCTCGAGCGCCACCGAGATGGCCGCGCCGAGAATGAGCAGGTTGTAGAGCGTCCAGACCAGGTTCATCCAGGTCGTCGAGACTTCATCGGCCGGCCCCCAGACCAGGCGCGCAACGCCGGCGCAGATGCCGATCAGGTTCAGGCCGACGGTAAATACATAGGGCGCCGCGATGCTCCAGTCGAAATAGCGCTGCGCGACCAGGCCGCCCTTGGCGGTGACGTTGAACTTGCCGCGATGCGGATCGAGCAGGGCTACCGTGGTCGGTCGCACGATGTACCAGGCCAGCACCGTCTCGTAGACTTCGGCCCAGAACGAATGGCGGTGCTTGCCCTGGATGCGCGAATTCGACAGGCTTGCATGCACCATGTGCGGCAGCACGAACAGCAGCACCATCAGCGCCGGCGCATCGATGACGTAGGCGTGGAAGATCAGGAAGGCCAGCGGCGCGGTCAGGAAGACCAGGCGCGGGCCGCCGTTAAAGAAATGCATCATCGCATTGCCGTAGCAGACCCGCTGCGCCCAGGTCAGGCCGCGGCCGAGAAACGGATTGTCGAGCCGGAAGATCTGCGCCATGCCGCGCGCCCAGCGGATGCGCTGGCCGATGTGCGCCGACAGGCTCTCGGTTGCCAGGCCGGCGGCCAGCGCGATGTTCAGGTACGCCGATTTGTAGCCCAGGCGCTGCATCTTCAGCGCCGTGTGGGCATCCTCAGTCACGGTCTCGATGGCGATGCCGCCGACTTCCTCCAATGGCTTGCGGCGCATCACCGCGCACGAGCCGCAGAAGAAGGTCGCATTCCAGAGGTCGTTGCCGTCCTGGACCACGCCGTAAAACAACTCTCCCTCGTTCGGCATGTTGCGAAACACACCAAGGTTGCGCTCGAACGGATCGGGCGAAAAGAAATGATGCGGCGTCTGCAGCAGCGCCATCGCCGGGTCGCCGATGAACCAGCCCATGGTCAGTTGCAGGAACGAGCGCGTCGGTATGTGGTCGCAGTCGAAGATGGTGACGTATTCGCCGGTCGTTTTGGTCAGCGCGTGATTGAGGTTGCCGGCTTTTGCATGCAGGTTGTCGGGCCGGCGCATGTAGCCCACGCCGGCGTCACGAGCAAAGTCGCGAAAGGCGTCGCGCCGGCCATCGTCGAGCAGGTAGATGTTCAACTTGTCGGCCGGCCAGTCCAGGCCGAGCGCGGCAAACACCGTCGGCTTGACCACCGACAGCGGCTCGTTGTAGGTCGGTATCAGGACGTCGACGCTGGGCCAGTCGGCACGGTCGTCGGGCAGCTTCAGCGGCAGGCGTTTCAGGGGCCAGGCGCTCTGCACGTAGCCCAGCACCAGCACGATCCAGATGTAGATTTCCGCTCCCAGCAAGCCGAAACCCCAGAACAGGTCGAACGGCGCATCCCAGTTCAGCGTCGACGACAGCCGCCACCAGAGGTAGCGGGTCGAGGCGGTGATCGACAGGACGATCAGCAAAAGGGTCGGCAGGTGGCCGGGCAGGCGGCGCACCAGCATTGCCGCGCACCACAGGCACAGCATGAAGAGAATCTGGGCCGTCACGTCGAACGGCGTGGTGATGCACAGCACGGTGAGCAGCGCGCCGATGCCGAATGCCGCCACGCGCACCAGCGGCCGGCGCCAGATGGGGTGCGCGGCCCAGCGTTCTGCCAGGGCGCCGATGGCTGCGGCGCCGGGCCAGACCGTACCCGGATTGTCGCTGCCGTCCTGGCCGTCGTTGCCGGCGAGCCGGACCGGGCGGGGCAGGCAACGCAGCAGCAGCGTGCCCGCACGTGCCTGCAGATGTCGTTTTATCCGGGTCAGGCGCATGCCCAGGCTGCGGGCGATGCGTTCGGCCGCCGCAGGCAGGCTTTCGGCGTCGGGTGGCTGCTGCCGCACGATTGCCAGCCAGAGCATCTGCAGCGGTATGCGCAGCAGGTCGCCGGGCCGCAGGCGGCGCGGGTCGACATGCGGAAACAGCTGCGCCAGCGCCTGCGCAAGGCCGGGCGGCGCCGCACCGAAAGGCAGGGCCAGGCAGGCCAGCCGGTACAGGCCGCGCTGCACATGCAGGCCGGCCGATTCCAGCATGTGATCCATGCCCTGCCAGGCGCGCGTGATGCGGCCACCGGCGCCTGCCGTTGCGGCCGCCTCCGGCTGCAAGCCGTCACCCATGGCCGCTTTCGTGCGGTGGCTGCAGGCTGCTGCGCACGATGGCCCAGGTCGCCAGTGCGGAAAATTCCTGCGCCGCCTGCGACGCCGGCGCATAGTCGAACACGGTCTGCTTGCAGGCCAGTGCCTCGCGCAGCGACTCGTCGCGGTGGATCGTCACCGGTGCGGCCAGGGCGCCGTACTGGCGGCGCAGCACCAGTTGCATGTCGCGGTCGAGGGCGCGCCCGGCTTCGAACGCGTTGAGCAGGATCCGCGCGATGCGGCCGCCGTTGCCGCTGGCCTGCAACTGGCCTGCCAGGCGGCCGGCCGATGCCAGCGACAGCGGGTCCGGCGCACAGCTCACCAGGACGATGTCGGCGGCGGCCAGCACCTGGCTGCGCAAGGCGGCCGGCAGGCGCGGGCAATCGCACAGCACGATGGTTCCGGCCGGCAGGTCGAGTGCGGCAATGCAGTCGCGAAACCAGTATGGCCGGTCATGCAGCCAGGCCGACAGACGTTCCAGCGCAGCATCGTCCTGCAGTGCGCCGAACGGCAGGAAGCGCACGCCGTCGGCACTGGTGTAGGCGGCATGCTGCCAGGGTGCGCCCGCCAGCAGCGCCGCTGCAAAGCCGTCCCGGTCGTCGAAGGCGGCGCCGAAATGCAGGCGCAGCACGTTGGTCGGACAGAAGTCGAAACACAGTACCGGTCTGTCCTGCTGCCCGATGGCCGTTGCCAGATGCGCCGTAACAGTGGTCGTACCCGAGCCGCCGGCAGCACCGATGATTGCAATGACGCTCAATCAGGACGCCCCGGCATGCGTCCGGATGCGGTCAGCCATTCGGCCACCAGCGGCCAGCGTCGGGCAGCCGCATCGGCTGCCGCGTCGGAATGGATTTCCTGGTAGGCCACGGCAGCGCTTGCGGCGCCGAAGTGGGCAAACAGATTGACCACATCGGAGCGCGCGTCCGCCGGCCTTGCGGCATGTTCGGATGGTGTGTCGGACAGGGGCTGAATCTGCATGAGTGCACTGTTGGAAAGTGTTTGCTGCCTGAAAAAAGGCAGCAGGCCATGACAATGCTTGCATAAATGTTAAGACAAAAAGCAAGGGCGGAGGGCTCGGATCAATACTACAGCGAAACAAAACATACGGTGATAGGATTTGCTTGGATTCAACTTTATTACAACCTTTAGAGTTGGACTGTCGCGCTACGATCCGGATGCGCCTGCCCGGGCAGTTTTTCTTGACTCTCATAACATGTCGAATCGTCCTCTCACCAAAGCCACGCAGCCACAATGCCCGTCACCCTGATCCGCAGCGTTCATGCGCATCAGCCGACACTGGTTGCTGAATTCGGCACCGTCTGCGCCGTCACTGCGCAAACCGAGCCGGGCCGTTTCGTCTGGAGTGCGCTGCTTGGCGCTGCAGCGAGCATGCCGGCATGGCTGCTGACGGGCGCGACGACACCGGCCGACCTGACGCCGCCTGCGGCGCTGGCGCCGGCAGTCGACGCAGCGCTCGGCAACCGGTCGATCCAGGTCCTGCGTCATCAGTTGCCGCGCCCGGCATCACGCGACCTGCGTAGCGTGTTGCGTGAATTCGATTACTTCCGCATGGCGCCTGGCAGCCTGCTGCTGATCGATTGCGCCGATTACCTGTTTGCGCAACCGGCACGCAGCGGTCATCCGCCGCTGATCGGCTTGCTGCAGCAATGGGCGCAACGCCGGCGCATTGCCGTCGTACTGGTGTTCCATTCGAATGTCGGCCGCAAGGTCGACCGCGCCACCGAACTGCTGCAGTTCGCCCGCCTGCTTTCCGGCGTTGCGCGCATTACGGCCTCGGCGCAGGATGGGTCGCCTGATGCGCCTGCCCTGCGCTGCGACCTGCTGTTCTGGTTCGGCCTGGTATCGGTCGTCGCCGGCACGACGCTGGCGCTGGAGGTCGGCCCGGACGGTTTTCTGCAGCGCGATGAAGGCGCCTTCGGCTCGGCCGAAAACCGGGTCGCCCTCGATACCGATGCGGTCATCGTGCAGCGCTCGGCGCTGGCCGGCAGTGGCGGTGCGCCGGCGCACTGGCAGGTCTGCGACACGCTGGCCGCCGTGCTGGAGGCCGCCACCGATGCGCAGGCAGCGACCGTGATCCTGACCTTCGAGCGCACCACGCCGCAGGACCTGCTGATGCAGACGGTCTATCGCCTGCGCCGTCAGTCCGGCCCGCGCCTGAAGATCATCGTGCGCGAACTGCAGGTGCGGCTGCGCTACAACGAGGAAGCGCTGATCGCGCGCCTGGGCGCCAACCTGATCGTGCCGATCGAAGTCAGCTACGCCCGCTTTCTGAGCATGATGGAAATCGTCCAGAGCCAGCGGTACGACGCCGGCCTGCCGTCGACCTACGAGCAGGCCGTAGTCGATGGTTTGCCGCAGCAGGAGGCCGGTTACCTGGCGCCGCAGGACTTCGCCCGGTCGGTCACGCAGACGCTTGCGCGCGCGCGCAGCCTGGCAATCGACAACGTGCTGGTGCGGCTGACGCTGGGCGCCGGCCTGACTGCGCTCGACGCCATGCGCCATTGCACGGTCAAGCGTGCCGGCGATATTTACACCTGTGACCGCAAGACGATGCTGGTGTTTCTCTTCGCCTGCCGTGAAAGCGACGCAACCCAGACGCTGGAGCGCATCTTTGCCTTGCCGGTCGGCGAACTTTTCAGCAGCGAGCACCGCTACATATCGAACCTGGCGGCGACTGCGGCGATCGAGGATTTTTCGAAGCAGGCCGCAAGCGGCCGGCTGCCGGACCTCTCATCGCAACTCGAACAGATCATCGCCCAGCGCATGGCGGTCGTGGCTACGGCGCCGGCACGCCCGCCATCGCTGCAGTCGCCCGCTTCGGCAGAAGCCACCGTCGCCAGCCTGCCGGTGCGCCTGCCGGCGCCGCCCGTGCGCACGCCCCTGCGCCTGCGCGAAGGCGCCCTGACTGCGGCGCGATCCGGCACGCCGCCATGAATACGATATCGCCCCTGGCCATCCTGTTGTTCGGCATCGCGCTGGGCGCCTGCCTGCCGATACTGGTGACGACGCTGCATGCCTGGCTGCGGCACAAGCGGTTCAAGCCGACGCTGCTGCGGCTCGACGACACGCCTGCGCGCCGTGTGCCGCCGTCGGCGCCGCCGGGCGACGGGCAGCCGTGAAGGCAGCGCCCGAATTGCAGCATGCGGCGCCTGATGCCCGAGCCGCAGGCCCTGCACTGGCGCGCGACGGCGTCGTCAGCCTGCTGGGCCGCTGGAATTACTATTTCGTGCTAAAGCTGCTGCTGTATTGGCGTGGCCTGATCGATTTCGACGCGCTGCCCAATCTGGCATTCTTCACGCTGCTGGCCCTGCCGGTGCCGGCTGGGTGGTCGCGCAGCCGGCGTGCCGTGCGCCTGGTGCTGGCGTTGCCGGCCGCCGTCGTGCTGCTGTATCACGACTCCTTCCTGCCGCCGATCGCGCGCCTGTTCTCGCAGGCCGGCGTGATGGCCGACTTCACTTTCGGCTACCTGGTCGAACTGCTCGGACGTTTCATCAGCCTGCCGGTGGTGGCGCTGCTGGCCGGCGCCATGCTGCTGCTGGCGCTGGCGCGCCGTTTCATCCGCGTCGGCGTCGTGGTGCTGACAGCCCTGCTGGCACTGGTGGCGGCGCACTGGCCGCAGCAGGCAGCCGCGCCGGTGCAGCTCGCCACGGCGCCCGGCGCGGCGGCACGCTTGCCGGCAAGCCCGACGCACCTGACCGAAGGCGGCAGCAATCGGGAACTCGACGGCATCCTGCAGGCTTTCTACGCGACCGAGGCGCGCCGCATGGTGCGCCTGCCGAAGCCGGATGCGGCGGCGCTGCCGTTCGACCTGCTGTTCATCCACGTGTGTTCGCTGTCGTGGGACGACATGGAGGCTGCCGGCCTGCAGTTGCATCCGCTGTGGCGTTCCTTCGATATCGTGTTCCGGCATTTCAATGCCGCGGCGTCCTACAGCGGACCGGCGGCGGTGCGCCTGAACCGCGCCACCTGCGGCCAGTCGTCCAACGACGGCCTGTATGCGCCGGCCCCGGAGCAGTGCTACCTGATGCCGAGCTTGAAGCGTGCCGGCTTCGACATCAACTTCGCGATGAATCACGATGGCCACTTCGACGACTTCCTGCAACTGGTGCGCCAGCAGGGCGTGCAGGCGGCGCCGGTGCCGCTGGCCGGCATGCCTGTTGCGATGCGCGGCTTCGACGATTCCGCAATCCATGACGACGGCGCGGTGCTGGCGCGCTGGCAGGCGCTGCGCGCCGTGTCCGATGCGCCGCGCACGGCGTTGTACTACAACACCATCACCCTGCATGACGGCAACCGGTTGACCGGTGCGGCCGGCGCCGGCTTGAACAGTGCGCAGAGCTACAAGCTGCGCCTGACCAAGCTGTTCAATGAAATGGAGGCGCTGATGGCGTCGCTGGCGGCAGGATCGCGCCGTACCGTGGTGGTGCTCATTCCCGAACATGGCGCAGCGCTGCGCGGCGACCGCATGCAGATCGCCGGCCTGCGCGAAATTCCGACGCCGGCCATCACCACGGTTCCGGTCGGCATCCGCCTGATCGATCCGGGTTCGATGGCCGAGCATGACACCGAGTATGTCGACGCCGACACGAGCTTCCTGGCGGTCTCGCAACTGGTGGCGCGGATGCTGGAAAAGTCGCCCTTCGGTCCGGCGCCGTTCGACGCCAAGGCCTATGTGGCCGATCTGCCGACGACCCGCTTCGTCTCCGAAAACCAGTCGGTGGTCATGCAGGTCGACAAGCGCACCTTCTGGCGCGAAGACCGCACGCACTGGCGGCCGTTCGCCACCGACGCCAGCCGCTAGCAGGCGCCGGCATTGGTCGGCGCGCGGCGCGGCATCGACGCGGCAATCCGCAGTCGTGCAGCGTTGCGCACGGTACGCGTCTGCAGTCGGCTACAATGGCGGCCGAAGCAAGCCAAGACAGCCGCTGGCGGTTGTATCGGGTGCGCGGATGACTCCGGTCATCCCAAGCCTGCTGCAGTCGCGGGAGGAAGGTCCGGACTCCATAGAGCAGGGTGACGGTTAACGGCCGTCCGCCGTGAGGCGAGGAACAGGGCCACAGAGACGAGCGTATTCAGTTACGGTGAAACGCGGTAACCTCCACCCGGAGCAATTCCAAAT
>JANXSS010000209.1 GCA_025356535.1 Herminiimonas sp. | reverse complement strand
TGCACAGAAGTTCTAGTTACTGTCGGACTGCCCCAGGCACGCCAGGGCTTCAGCAGCATGGGGTGGCAATGTGGCGCTGATGTGCAGGCGCATGGCATTTTGGCGCTGTTGTGCAGGCGCGGGAACGGGTCGACCTTTCATGTCAAGCAGGTCAGGTCAACATACAAAAGGGAGCTGGGTTGTGGGGATCAGGGGTTCAAACTGTCATATTCACGATAGCAGTGACAAACAGATTCCAGCGCACCAGAGCTTGAGCGTCATGTAGTCGCGCGCGAGCAGGTGGCGCTATCCGGCTACTACTTTTGCCCGCATCATCCGGAAGGCACGGTCGCGCCCTACGCCATTGAATGCGAATGCCGCAAACCCCTGCCCGGCCTGATTCACCGGGCAGCCGCCGAACACGGCATCGACCTGTCGCGCTCGTGGATGATCGGCGACATCCTCAACGACGTCGAAAGCGGCCGCCGCGCCGGCTGCAGGACCGTCATGATCAGCAACGGCAACGAAACCGAATGGCAGCTCTCGCCGCTGCGAAGGCCGCACGTGATCACCTTCAACCTGTTCCGGGCCGCCGAAGCGATCCTGCTTGCCGACGCGCCGCATTGAAGTGAAGGCCGTCGCACCGCTGCTCACGCATGCCGGCACCTTCGATGGCGCCGACGCAGCGTCACGTCCGCCGGCGACGCTGCTCGCGCCGCCACGCCGCGATGCCTGGGCAAAGGCGCGCAACCTGCTGGCAATCCGGCTCGACAACCTGGGCGACCTGCTGATGACGACACCGGCGCTCCAGGCGATTCGCGCGGCCCTGCCCGGCTGCCGCCTGACGCTGATGGGCGCGCCATTCGTGCAACGGTTGCAGCCCTTCATCCAGGGCATCGATGACAGCATTGCCTATGCGGCGCCCTGGATGAAGGCCAGCCCACTGCAGGGCGCGCATGCCGATCTGCAGACCATCGCGATGCTGCGCGCGCGGCGCTTCGACGCCGCCATCATCTTCACCTGCTACAGCCAGAGCCCGCTGCCGGCGGCGCTCCTGTGCCACCTGGCCGGCATCGACCTGCGGCTGGCGCACTGCCATGAAAATCCGTACCAGCTGCTCACCGACTGGCTGCCCGATCCGGAGCCGCAACAGGGCTTGCGCCATGAAGTGCGGCGCCAGCTCGACCTGGTCGGCGCGCTTGGCTGGCAGTCGCATGATCCGCGCCTGTCGTTTTCGCCGGACGCTTCCGACAAGGCGGCGATGCGGACGCGCCTTGCGGCGTTGGGCATCGATCCCTGCAAGCCGTGGGCGGTGCTGCATCCGGGCGCAAGCGCAGCGTCGCGCCGCTATCCGGCGCGCCAATGGGCGGCAGTGGGCGAGCTCCTGGCGCAACGCGCCGGCTGCGCCGTTGTCTGGACCGGCAGCGCCGATGAGATCACCCTGGTTGACGCCATCCGCGGCGCCATGCACAGGCCCGGCCACAGCCTGGCCGGACAGCTGACGCTGGGCCAATTCGGCGCCCTGCTGGCGCTTGCGCCCGTACTGGTCTGCAACAACAGCGGCCCGGTACACCTGGCCGCTGCTGTCGGCACGCCCGTCGTCGACCTCTACGCCATGACCAATCCGCAGCACACGCCCTGGGGCGTGGCGAACCGGGTGCTGTTTCATCCGGCGCCTTGCGGCTTTTGTTATCGCAGCGTCTGCCCCCAGGTCCGCCACATCTGCATGGAGCAGATCGCGGCGCAGGATGTGGTGGCAGCGGCAATCGACCTGCTGCACGATCCGGCTAGACCTGCGAGCGGTCCTGCGCCGGACTCTGGATTACCGCAGGCGGACCGTATTCCTCGAGGCGGTTGTAGAGCGTCTTCAGGCTGATGCCGAGTATGTCGGCCGCCCGCTTCTTGACGCCGCCGCACAGTTCGAGCGTTGCGAAGATCAGCTTGCGGTCGACCTCGGCCAGCGAGGTGCCCACCGGTATCGCCAGCGCCAGGCCGGCCGGCGATTGCGTCGTCATCGCCGGCGCCAGCGCCGCCGCATCGATGACCTGGTCGGAGAGGATGAAGGCACGCTGTACGTAGTTGCGCAGTTCGCGCACATTGCCCGGCCAGTGATACGCCGCCAGGCTCGCGACGCCTTCCTCGGAGAGCACCTTGGCGGTCTGGTTCATCGCATTCAGGTCTTCGAGAAAAAACCGGGCCAGCAGTTCCACATCGGTGCCCCGCTCGCGCAGCGGCGGTATCAGCAGCGGAAAGACATTCAACCGGTGGTACAGGTCCAGCCGCAGCCGGCCGTCGGCAATCGCCTCTTCGGGGTCGCGGTTGCTCGCTGCAATGATGCGCACGTCGGTGGCCAGTTCCAAGTTGCTGCCGATGCGCATGAAGGCGCCGGTTTCCAGCACCCGCAGCAACTTGACCTGCAGCTCCAGCGGCATTTCGGTGATTTCGTCGAGAAACAGGGTTCCGCCATTGGCCCGTTCGAAATACCCCTTGTGCTGGCGGTCGGCGCCGGTGAAGCTGCCCTTTTCGTGGCCGAAGATTTCGCTCTCGATCAACTGCGGCGAGATGGCGCCGCAATTGACCGGCAAGAACGGCTGACGCCGGCGCAGGCTCAGGTCGTGAATGGTCTGGGCCGCAATCTCCTTGCCGGTGCCGCTCTCGCCGAGCAGCAGCACCGTCGCCTCGGTCGGCGCGACCCGGTCGATGCGGTGATACAGCTTGCGCATGACCGGCGCCGTACCGAGCATCGGGCCGAAATGGCCGACCCGCGCCGCCGCACCGCGCTGCATCCCGGACATCCCCTTGCGCTCGAAGCGTCGCGGTACCCGGCCGAGGAGCCATTGCAGCCGCCGGAAATTCACCGGCTTGACCAGATAGTCGGCGGCGCCCATGCGCAGCGCCTCGACCGCCGACTCGACGGTTGCATCACCGGCAAGCAGCACGATGTCGGTGGTCTTGCGCGACTCGATCTGGCTGAAAAAATCCAGGCCGCTGCCCTCCGGCAGCGCCAGGTCGACAAAGGCGATATCCGGTCGCTGGCTCGCGACTTGCACGAGCGATTCGCGCAAGCCGCTTGCAACGGCAATGCTGAAATTTTCGGCAAGACACAATGCCGCGATCACTTCACGCGTATGGATGTCGTCGCCGACGATGAGGGCATGTGGCATGGGGCGGGCGCGTCAGACGCAGTGGTGGACCGATGCGACGGCATCGAAAGGCAGAACCTGCAGCGACACAGGCGCCGGCCGGAAACACAACGAACGGATTGGAGGAAGTGACGGACAACCGGAATCCTGGCCGCCACGCGGCGTGCCAGGCTGGCAGCATTACGGGCTTTTTTCAGTATGTGAGCCCCGCCGCGTCTGGCGTTGATCTGTCATAAAGTCCGCACACCTGCTGCCCTGATACCGGCGCCAGCTGGCAAAAAAAACAGAGAACTTTCAGAGCAATTGCCTGTCCTTTGCGGAAGGCAGCGACACTGCCGCACGCACGGCTATTGCTTCATCGCGAGCTTGTTGTTGACGTTCTTGACACCATTGAGGGCTTGCGCGATCTGCGCCGCATGTTCACGCTGCGCCTGGCTATTGACCGAACCGGTCAGCACGACCTCGCCATTGCGTGTTTCCACTGAAATCGATGCACCCTTGAGCGTGGTGTCGGCCAGCAGTGCAGCCTTGAGTTTGGTGGTGATCAAGGTGTCCTCGATGACGGCGCCCGCGCGACTGTCGCCGGTCCCGGCAGTGCCTGCTCCACTGGCGCTGCTGCCACCGGTGATGCCAGTACCGCCAGTACCGCCACTGCCGCTGCTACCCGCAGCCGCGCCACCCGAACTGGCAACGCCTGCCGCATCGCTGCCCGCGCCTTGCTTGCCACAGCCAGCAAGGCCGACACCCAACAGCGGTGCAATCAGGAGCGCTATCAACCGGAAGCGGCGATGTCTTGATCGAGAATGCATGGTTTTCCTTTCTGATCGAATAGAGCGCCGGCTTCGCCATGGCAAAGCGGCGCTGCCAACAGCCAACGCCGGCTGCCTTGTCTATTTTCCGGAACTGTTACTGGTCGAGCCCGGCGTCGTGCTGCTGCCCGCCGCGCCAGGGGCTGCGCCCGCAGCGCCACTCTCGCTGCCGCTGCTCGAACTCCCTGCGCTGCCCGCACTTCCGGTGGCGCCTGAAGTGCCGGAGGTGCTGCTACCGGCCGCGCCGCCCGTGCTGCCACCCGAAGCGCCGGCGCCATTGGCGCTGCCGGCACTGCCCGAGCCCATGCCGGCGGCACCGGACTGATCGGCGCCGCGCTTGTCGCAACCGGCGACCATCGTGCTGAGAACGGCTGCTACGAGGATGATTCTTGATGTGTTCAACAGTGCATTCATTTTCGTACCTCTTATTGAAAATTTGTTTGACAAGACCAGTCGCGTGAAAAATTCATAACCGTTACGTTCTTTTACGAACAGCCGGATGTTCACAAAATTTGGCAACATGAAAACGCTACGAAACGCATTTTCCATGCCAAACAAGCCAAATCTTCCCCGTCGCAGGGCGATTGCCGGTTGCCATACGAGGCATCAACATGCACGCCGATTTTTACAGTAAAAATTACCGCCTCAACGTAAGCGTTACACAAGCCTGAAACAGCATTTTCTGCAGTTGGCCCTGGATCGCAGCGTGCAGCGAAACCCGCAAGGCATGGAAACATGGAAAAGAACCTGAAGTCATTCGGCATGCTCTACGGCTCGTCGCCGGCAATGGAGCGACTCTACGAACAACTCGGCCGGGTCGCCGCAACCGAAGCCGCGGTATTGCTCGTCGGCGAAAGCGGCACCGGCAAGGAACTGATCGCACGCACGATCCATCAATGCAGTCCGCGCGCCGCGCAGAATTTTGTTGCCGTCAACTGCGGTGCGATTGCGCCGCACCTGATCGAGGCCGCCCTGTTCGGACACGAAAAAGGCAGCTTCACCGGCGCCATGCGGCAGCATCTGGGCTACTTCGAACACGCTTGCGGCGGTACGTTGTTTCTCGATGAAATAACCGAGATGCCGACCGACATGCAGGTCAAGCTGCTGCGGGTACTGGAGTGCGGCACCTTCACCCGCGTCGGCGGCGATTGCGAGGTCAATGTCGACGTGCGCCTGGTGGCGGCGACCAACCGCGAACTGGAGGCGGCAGTGCAGCAGCGCTGCCTGCGTGCCGACCTGATGTACCGGCTGGCGGTCTTCCCGATTCGGGTGCCGCCCCTGCGCGATCGCAGCGGCGACGTCGAACTGCTGGCACTGCATTTTCTCGAAGCGTTCAATGCCAGGGAAGGCAGCGGCAAGATACTGTCCCGCCGCTCGCTCGACATGATGCAAGCCTACGCATGGCCCGGCAATGTGCGCGAGCTGAAAAACGTCGTCCAGCGCGCCTTCATCCTTTGCATCCAGACGCTGGTGCTCGACGAGAGCACGACGAATTTTTC
>JANXSS010000380.1 GCA_025356535.1 Herminiimonas sp. | reverse complement strand
GCGATGGTGGCCTTGCGGATCACGGCGCCGAAGATCGGCGCCTTCAGCAGCAGGCGATCCATCGCCCGCTGCATGTTGAGGGAACGCTTCCAGGATTGAAAGAACAGGTACAGGCCGCCGAAGATGCCGCCGAAGATCAGGTACCACCACTTCACGAAAAAGTCTGAAATCCCCATCACGATCAGGGTCGGCGCCGGCAGGTCGGCGCCGAAGCTCTTGAAGACCTCCTTGAAGGCCGGCACCACCCAGATCATGATGACGGCGGTGACCACGAATGCCACCACCAAAATCGAGATCGGATAGAACAGGGCAGACTTGATCTTGCCCTTGATGGCTATGGTCTTTTCCTTGTAGATCGCCAGGCGCGTGAGCAGATCTTCCAGGATGCCGGCCTGTTCGCCGGCGCCGACCAGGTTGCAGAACAGCGGATCGAAGTAGAGCGGAAACTTGCGAAACGCCTGGTTCAGGCTGGTGCCGGTCTCCACGTCGCTGCGGATGTCCTGGATCAGTTTGGACACCGATGGATTGGCATGGCCCTTGGCGACGATGTCGAACGATTGCAGCAGCGGCACGCCGGCCTTCATCATTGTTGCCAGCTGGCGGGTAAACAGCGAGATGTCCTTGTCGGTGATCTTCTTGCCGCTTCGAAAACTCTTTTTCTTGACCTTGGTGGTGGCAATGCCCTGGCGGCGCAGCGTGACGTTGACGATCGATTCGCTCTGGGCGCGGATCTCGCCGCGCACGGCCTTGCCGGACTTGTCGCGCCCCTCCCAAACGAAGATCGTTTCGGTCGGCTGGCGGACGGTTGTGCTGCGGGCGGCGGTTGCCATGCTGGTACTCCCTCGATTTTCAGTGGTGCTGCGTCATGCGTTCTTGCCCATGCAGCGCGAATTGCCTGCAGGGGATGCGCCGGTGCTGCGCCGGGCGCGTAGTGCTAGCGTATCAGTGCCGTATCGGTCGTACGTCATTCGTTGGTGCAGCCGACGACTTCTTCCAGGCTGGTCATGCCCTGCATTACCTTGATCAGACCGGACTGGCGCAGCGAGCGCACGCCATCGCGCTGCGCCTGCGCCTCGATTTCCATTGCCGAGCCGTGCGCCAGGATGATGCGTTCGATTTCCTGGGAAATCGGCATGATCTGGTAGATGCCGACCCGGCCCTTGTAGCCGCTGCCGCTGCAGCGTTCGCAACCGACCGGACCATAGGGCGACCAGCTGCCGTCGAGCTGCTCTTCGCGAAAGCCCGCCTGCAGCAGCGCTTCGTCTGCAATCTCGATGACCGCCTTGCAGCTGCACAAACGCCGCGCCAGGCGCTGCGCTGTGATCAGGATCACCGAAGAGGCGATGTTGAAAGGCGCCACGCCCATGTTCATCAGGCGTGTAAGCGTGGCCGGCGCATCGTTGGTGTGCAGCGTGGAAAATACCATGTGCCCGGTCTGCGCCGCCTTGATGGCGATGTCGGCAGTCTCCAGGTCGCGGATCTCGCCGACCATGATGATGTCCGGGTCCTGGCGCAGGAAGGCCTTGAGCGCCACCGGAAACGTCAGGCCGGCGCGGTCGTTGACATTGACCTGGTTCACGCCCGGCAGGTTGATCTCGGCCGGGTCTTCTGCGGTGGAGATGTTGATGCCAGGCTTGTTCAGGATATTGAGGCAGGTGTAGAGCGAGACGGTCTTGCCCGAACCGGTCGGCCCGGTCACCAGCACCATGCCGTACGGCCGGGCGATGGCTTCGAGCAGCACGGCCTTCTGGTCGGCATCGTAGCCGAGCGCCTCGATGCCCATCTGCGCCTGGGTCGCGTCCAGGATCCGCATGACGATCTTTTCGCCGAACAGCGTCGGCAGGGTGCTCACGCGAAAGTCGATCGCCTTGGTCTTGGATATCACCAGCTTCATGCGGCCATCCTGTGGCACGCGCTTTTCCGAGATGTCGAGCTTGGAAATGACCTTGATGCGCGAGGCCAGCTTTTCCTTGATCGCCAGCGGCGGTTGCGACATTTCGCGCAATACGCCATCGACCCGGAAACGGATGCGATAGAACTTTTCGAACGGCTCGAAATGCAGGTCGGAAGCGCCCAGGTTGATGGCGTCGGTTAGGATTTTTTGCAGAAACTTCACTACCGGCGCATCGTCGATCTCGACCGTGTCGATCAAGGGCGCCGCTTCATCCATGCCGAAATCGATGTCGAGGTCATCGCCGGAAAGTTCACGCAGGGATTGTTCGGCGTTCTGGCCAACCTTCTCGATGAGCTGCAGCAGCAGCGGATGTTCGACGATCACCGGTTCGACCGTCATCTCGGTCTGGAACTTGATCTGGTCGAGCGCCTGCAGATTGGTCGGGTCCGAAATCGCCACGGCAACCCGGTTGCCGCGTTTGCCCAGGGCGACCACCCGCTGCGTGTGCATCAGCTTTGCATCGATGATCTTGTCGGGAAGAGCGGCGCGATTGAAGGCGGCGAAATCGAGCAGTGGATAGCCGAAGGTCTCCGAGCAGAAGGCTGCGAGCCCGCGCGCATCGATGGCACCGCTGATCAACAGCACGTCGATGAACAGGTTGCCTTCGGCCGTGGCCTGGCGCGTGAGCGACTCCACCTGCTGCGACGTCAGTTTTCCCGCCTGCAGCAGTGCGCGGGCCAGGCCAGGCATGGCAAAGTTGCTTGCCGAACTAGGTAGTACAGCAGCCATAGGAATCGCAGCAAAACACGCCACAAAATACGCAGCAGGAAGCCGGCAAGGTCAGCCAGAGAGCTTTAGATGATGCCTATGGGCATCAGATTTGTAAAGCTATAGCGCCCGGCAGCAGGGCTTGTTGTGCTGAATGGCACACAACTTAATTCGATGGCAACTTGATTCGACCCCCAGTGCATTTGGCGCAGCAGCAGCGCACGCAGCAGCAGTGCAGGTGTCAGTCGCGATCGTCCACATTTCAATCCGGCGCGAAACGGATCAGCTTGACGACCTTGATCGCCTGGTTCTGCACCTGCACGATCTCGATGATGCAGTTCTCGGTCTTGACGCTCACGCTCGCCTCGGGAATGTCCTGCAGTGCTTCGAGCAACAGGCCGTTCAGGGTCTTCGGCCCGTCCAGCGCAAAGTGCAGGCCGAGCCGCTTGTTGACGTCGCGCAGCGTGGTGACGCCTTCGAGCAGGCACTCGCCCTGTGCATCCCAGCCGAATGCGTCGGCACGCGCCGCGCCCGGCATCGAGGTGGTGAATTCTCCGATCATTTCCTCGATGATGTCTTCCAGCGTCACCAGCCCCTGCACTTCGCCGTATTCATCGACGATGATGCCCAGGCGCTCATGGTTTTCCTGAAAATACTGCAACTGGGTAAAGACATCGGTCTCGCCCGGTATGAAATAAGGCGCCGTCAGGAGCGCCCGGAAATGCTCGACCGTCAGTTCGCTTTCCTGGTTCAGCAAGGCGATCGCCTTCCTGATGTGCAGGATGCCGACGATCTGGTTGATTTCGCCTTCGTAGACGACCAGCTTGTTGTGATAGCAGGTGGTGAGCTGATGGGTGATCTCCTCGACCGGCACGGCCAGGTTCAGCGCCTCGATCTGGCCGCGTGGCGTCATCACGTCTTCCACCGAAATCTGCTCCAGGTCGAACAGGTTCAACAGGATGCTCTTGTGCTTGATAGGAATGAAGTTGCCGCCTTCGAGCACCATCGAGCGCAATTCTTCGGGCGAC
>JANXSS010000206.1 GCA_025356535.1 Herminiimonas sp. | reverse complement strand
CAGCTTCTTCTTGGCGGCATATTCGAGGTCAGAGAAGCTCTTTTGCATGATGAACAGTAAGCGAATGAACACGTCGATATTGTCTCAGACCGGAGCGTTGGCGGAAACAGTAAGTCGTTAATTAATCAGTGCTTCCCTAAGCAATGGTTAAGCCCACTGGTTCCGCTGCAAATACCAACCGAACAGCCGATACGGGCAATAGCGTGCCGGAACAGCCAGGCGCTGTCCCGACGCCGCCGCAGCGGACAAGGCGGCAGAAAGTACTCCTCGACAGCATCCACGAACATCTCGACGGCCATCGACCGCATGGCACGACCGAAGCGATGGTCGGGCAACTGCGCAACTCGATCAGGCAGCGCCTGCAACCCCGGGAAAACCTCGCAAATGGCGCCCGCAAGACGGGCTTTTCCATCGTCACGGCGCAGGAGAACGGGCTGTATGAAGTCGCCCTTGCATCCGGCGCAGCGAAGCTGCGGACGAAGGAAGAAACCGAACTGCATCTGCTGATTGAATTTCATCTCTCGCAGGTCGAGGCAAACGCCGCCGAGCCGGCACCGGCCGCACCAGCGGCCACTGAAGCGCCGCAGCCGGCAGTTCCTGAAAACGGCGCGCCGGACAGCGCTGCGCCGGCGTCGCACACGCAAAAAAAACCGCAAAAGCACGTCCGGTTCGCCTCGCAACACATGCCGGCGCAGGCGCCACGCACTGCGCACCAGGGTTCTCATGCTTACAAGGAGCAGTATTTCGATGCGCAGGCGATCGACCTGAATCTGATCGATGCGAATGTATTGAAAGGCGGAACCCACAAGTTCGTCAAGCTCTCGGGAACGGACTACAACTGCTGGTGGCGCGGCGGCATGCTCGTGGCGCTGTTCCAGCTCGACCCGGCGGTGCTCCGGCAGCGCCTGGCCGAGCGCCTGGGCGACAGTTATCCCGCCCGCGAGGCAGACGTGGCAAAGCTGTGCGAAATCGGCCAGGCGGCGCGGCAAGGACAGCTATCCGAAATCCTGACCGGCATGCATGCCGACCCGACTGAGGCTGCAACCGACACCGCAGGCAAGCTCAAGCTGCCGGGCCTCTCCGACGCCGCAGACAACGGCGAAGGCGAAGCCGTCTGCAAACGGCTCGTCAGGCAGCTTCTTCTGAACGCAGGCGAGGATGAGGACGTCGTCGATGGCGCAATCGACAATACCCGTGCGATAAAAGGCGACAACACGCTCATCAAGGTGCTGTTGAAGCAGTTAGGCTGCAGCTACGCTCTGGTCAACCGCAACGCCTCCGACAATCCAGACCATGACGGCGGTCTGGTTACGCACGGCATTGAAATAAGTCCGAACGAAGACAGTGGCCTCCATGGCATCCAGGTCGATCAGGCGGGCACTGCCGACGCCTCGGCCATCGCCGCGACGCTGGAGTCCGAAAACGTTGCGTGGCTGGTGTATGGACACGCGCATTTCAACATGGCGATTTCAAAACGTTGTCTTGCCGATGCCGACAGCGCGCAGCGCGCATCGCCTGCAGCCGATTGACGCGACACGCGACACGCGACACGCGACACGCGGCAAGAGGTGGGCTGTGCAGCCGGGCCGCGCCGCCGCGCTGCCGTTGCGCACCTGTCAGCGGCTGAAGGCGGCCTGCAGGTCGCGCTGACCCGTCACACCGCCTTGCAGTGCAAGCATCAACAGGATGCGGGCCTTGGCTGGCGACAGGTCGTCGGCCATGACGGCGCCCGCATCTGCCAGCGTCTTGCCGCCCCCTTCAAAACCGTAGTTCGGCAACACCCGGCCGTTCGGCACGCGGGTCGAAATCACGACCGGAATATTCTTGCTCAGCGCGTACTTCACGGCGTTGAACATCGGAATGTTCATGTTGCCCCATCCGAGCGCCTGCACGACGATGCCTTTTGCGCCATTGTCGACCGCCGCGCGCAACAGCTTGCCGTCGGCGCCGCCATACATGGCGACGATTTCGACCTCCGGCATCGGCTCCGCGCGCAGGGCGATGAACTGCCGGCGCAGCGGCGCACGCGAAAACGTGATGCGATCGAAGTCGACGACGCCAAGAAAACCGAAGTCGCCTGACTTGAACGTTTCCACGCTCGAGGTATGGGTCTTCGTCACGTCGCGCGCGGCATTGATCTGGCTGTTCATGGCCAGCATCACACCCTTGGCCTTTGCCTGCGGATCGACTGCGATACGTACCGCCGCCAGCAGATTGTGCGGTCCGTCGAAATCGGATTCGGAGGCATTGCGCTGCGCGCCGATCAGAATTACCGGCTTGTCGGACTTGATCGTCAGGTCGAGCCAGTAAGCCGTTTCTTCCAGCGTGTCGGTGCCATGCGAGACGATCACACCAGCCACTTCAGGGCGGTTCAGCGCTGCCTGCACGGCTTTCGTCAGCTGCACCCAGCGTACCGGGTCCATGTAGTCGGACGGCACGTTGGAGATATTGTTGACTTCGACCCGCGCATATTTCGCCACATCCGGCACCGTTGCCAACAGGTCCTCGCCCGAGATGGCGGGAACCGGCGCCTTTTTAACCGGATCGATTTTCATTGCGATCGTGCCGCCGGTGGCAATGAGCGCCACGACGGGTTGTGCACCCTGGGCTGCGGCCTCGAACGAAGCAAGCAGGACAAAGGCGGCGATACATAGTTTCGAGGAGGTCATTGGCGGCGGTGTAGTGGAAAAAGTGGTTTGGCAACGGATCGTCGTGCGCACAGTATAGGACCTGTGCGCGTGCGACGCCCCACGTCGCGATCGAAATGGTATTGGTATTTTTACTATTGATACACGCGCGCTGCGGGAATTCATCCGTGCCCTCCCAGGTCAACATCGTCAACCAACGCGCGCAAAGGAAAACGCATGAAGAAAGTTCCCGCAACCTTGCATCCTGCATCGCCGGTCAAGGCGGAAAACGACCCGGCCGCAGACCCGTCCAAAGTGCAAGGCAACGTGCGACAACGCGCTGCGGCGGCACCTTCGCCCGACGCTTCGAACGATGTTTTTTCGAAATTGAAAAAGCCGGGGAATGCAGGCCGGCGCAACGCGGCGCCGGCCTTGCGCAAGCCGTTGTCGCTGACCAGGCCGGCCGCGTCGACTGGAGACGCGATAACGCAGGCAAAGCGGCTCAACGGTCGCCGCATCGCTTCC
This sequence comes from Herminiimonas sp., assembly GCA_025356535.1. Taxonomy (GTDB): domain Bacteria; phylum Pseudomonadota; class Gammaproteobacteria; order Burkholderiales; family Burkholderiaceae_D; genus JANXSS01. The sequence goes on along the minus strand of JANXSS010000206.1, from coordinate 21,018 downwards.
AACGCCATGCTGTCGGGGGTGTCGACGGCCTTGAGTTTCGGTCTGCTTGCGTCGGTCAACAACATCGCTCGCATCCACCCCAATCCGATGATAAAGATGGCCGGCGCGCATACGCCGGTTCTTGCCGGTATTGCATCGGCCTACATCAGCGACGGCATCCAGGATATTTTCGACATCGTCAGCTCGGTCGGCAAGCGCGCCTCGATCGCCTGTGATGCGATCTCGCCGGCCTTTGTCATGGGCGCCAACTATGCCTATGCGCTCTCGAGCCTGCCGAAATTCCCGCCAGCGTCGTCAGCCGCCATTGCCACCACCGTCATGATCACGGCCACTGGCGCTGCGATTGGCGGCGGCCTGGCCGAACTGGCGGCACAGGCGTGGGCCTGCAGACCGACCCAGGCCCTGCACGACAATTCAGGTTCGCCATCGACCTTGCAAATTGGCATAGGCCGCGCGATCACCCAGCTACCCGCAGCGCAGCTGAACAAGGAAATCGCAAAGATCGCCGTCAAATCCTCGCCATCGGCAGTGCCACGGCCGTTGCTGCTGGCCGTTCCGGCAACGACGGCGATACCCTACATGTTTCGACAGCTTGTGACGCCCACATCGAAAACATGCCATGGCAACCCGAGCGACTGAACTGCAGCATCGTGCCGGCTGATCGACTGGCAAGGCAGGTTGCAAGGACAGGACATGTGTGGCCGCGAGATGCAGAGCCCAGGTATCGGCGGGCGCAAAGCGGCGGCGCGCGTTTTTACCTGATTGCACCGTCATCGCCTGCGTTGCCGCCGGAACTTCGTCGGGACCCGCGAGTCTGTCCTGAAAACTTCAAGGAGCCAATCATGACAGATGCATTTCAGGCCGGCGACAAGGTGCAGTGGAATTCGCCGCAGGGCACGGTGCATGGCACGGTCAAGAAAAAGCTGACCGCGCACGCCACGATCAAGGGACATGAGGTCGCTGCCTCGCCGGACAATCCGGAATACCTGGTCGTGAGCGACAAGACGGGCGCCGAAGCCGCGCACAAGGCCGCGGCCCTGAAAAAAACCTGAAAGGACCGGGCATGGCTACTCAAGAATCGAGTCATTCGTTGGCCTTGACGGACGCTGAGCGCAAGCAGATTGCTGCCGATTTCCGCAAGGCTGTCAACATGAGCCATGAAAGCCTGAAGAAATGGCTGGCGTCGGATGATTCGAAACGTGTCGGCTACAAGAGCGACGGCGGGCAATCCGTGGGCCACCAGTCCGGCGAGCGCATTGTCAAGCTGCTTGAGACGCTTTCCGGCAATCTGGACGAGGACGATTTCCAGCACATGCGCAAGGTGGTCGGTTATGTCCATCGACACATGGCACAGGGGACGAGCAAGCATGATGTCGCAACGAGCGACTGGCGCTATTCGCTGATGAACTGGGGCCATGATCCGCTCGAGGAACGGCGCTAGCGCAGGCATAAATATCCCGTCGCGCACCGTGCTTCTTCATGGTCGCTACCTTGCGACATGCTGGTTGCATACCGGACCCGGTTGACGGCGCTCGATAGATTACGGATCATCAGATTGAATTGACGCCGGCGCGGCCTGGGGACGTTCATTTTTGCAAACGCCACTCCAACGCGATGGCGCAAGGCTTTTACCTTGCCTGGAAAGAATCTGATGCGTAAAAAATGTGCGGTTTATTTATCGTTCAGTTGCGCCGCGTTTGTAAGCACTGCCCACGGCGCACAATCCTTTCAATGCCTTGTCAGCGAGCATGCAATGGGACCTGTAAAAATCGGGATGACTCTGACAGAGGCGCAGAAGGCGATGCCGGGAGCCCGATTCGTGCGATCCACGGATGGCGAGGGACGCCCGCTTGTGAGCGTGATACCGAAAAAAATGAAACAGGAATTATTCGTTTTGTTTGCTGATGAATCCGACGACGCAATCACCGGGAATAAAAAAATCAGCTTTATTGAGACGTTCAATCAGCACTGTAAAACAGCGCAAGGTGTCTACCCAGGGATGCCGCTTCCGCTGGTTGAAAAACGCTTGGGCAAGATTACGGAAATAATGACCTCGGAGATTGAATCGCGGGAATTTGTCACCTTTGCAGGTCAGAACGGAAGGTCTTTGTATCGCTCGAATTACAGCGGCTTATATAAAGCCGGTAGCGCAAGGACGCTGCAGTATGGCGTCGGTGCAAAAATATGGTCGATCGCGATCTCCAAAGGCGCCGCTTGAAGGTGCGATTCTAAAATCGCAACAATGCATCCTGCGTATCACACGAGCGAAGCATCGATCGATTCCGTAACTTGACCAAACGGCATCCACCTACATGTAAAATCCAGGAAGGTAGCGAACGGATCGCCATAACGGCCAGTCGTTCATGCCTGTGTTCCCGGAATTGATCGGCGCTTCCTTGGAGGACCATAGGCAAAAAGATTTTAAAAAACGATCAATGGGTTTGCCGAAACGCTGACGGCCGGTCGGCGTTTTTTCGGGCCGACCATCCGTGCTGTTTTTTGAATACGACGACTCGCTGTAGTTGCTCACCGGTTCAACGGTTGCCGACGCTGCAAGAGGTGGCACATCGAAAAAAATTAAAGGCTTTGTGAATGGTCTGGGAAAGCAATCGATGTTTGCTCTGTGGAGGCAATCGATGTTTTCTCTGGAAAGGCGATCGATGTTTGCCGTTGCCGCACGGCGTAAAAATCGGCAGGAGGATGGGAAGGACGCGGCTCATCAACCACATCGATTTTTGCTGGCAAACTGCACAGCATGGGTTTGCACCACTGATAGTAATTTTCTTCTGAAATATCCAATTTTATTGGCCCTTCGTTATTCTTGGCGTCTGTTTTATACCAAAAAAGTAAAGCATCGTTGGATTTGTAACGCGGCGCTGGAAATGGCGGTACCGGAATACGGGGTTGGTGAGAAACTTTCTGCATCCATGTCTTATCATCCGGTCCACGGCTGATTACATGAAAGTCGGATCGGCTTTCACTCACGACAAACCGCATCTGCCTCGTGGTATCCGGACACTTGTCGTCTACGGCAAGCGTCGCCCCATCTTTCAAAGCACCAGTGATGAGCATGTCGCAGGTGATCGGAAAACGCAGGGAATTACCTGGCATAACCCTGTCGGCAATACCTATGGCGTCACCATAACAGTTGGTTCTTGCTTCAGGCGTCCAATCCGGCGCCACTGCTTTGTAGAGGGGGTAAGTTTCCTTTTCTACACATAATATGGGGACGTTTTCGACGTAAATATTTTTGGCAATCATTTTTTTCTTCACAGCGGCCAAGTCTGCCTGATCGCATTTTTGCAACGTGTCTATCGTCGGAACATTCACCCGCGCCGATATTTTTTGCTGAACTTGAGCTTTTGCCAATGGGCTTTGGCTGATTGCGCCGATTACCGTTAATTTGTTTAAGGTGCGCAGCGTATTGCTGGCATTGAATTTCATTGGCGCACGCTGTGAACTGGCAAGTCTGGAACCGGATGAAATGCCAGGCAAGCCGGCAACCCGGTTTTGAGCAATCAGAGCGGAGGCTGTGGCAGGCGTTTCTTTTGCAAGCGACTTCAGGTTTTCGTGGCAGGCAGGGATTTGTTGCGCTGCGGCGGCTTTATCGATGTGGCTGGCAGGGTTGGGTATTGAAATATTCATAGTCATTTCGATGGCGGAAATCTGAAAAACCAAGTATCCGCATTTAAGTAAAAAGTTGTTAATTTTATATTATATTGGCCTTGAGAAAATCATGGTTTGGCTTGACTCAACATTGCTTGTTTTTTTAACGTCTGTTGATGCATCCCAATTAACGGGTAACCCCAGTAAAACCATTGGATTTAACGACTGCTAGCCACTGTGTCGGCGTGAAGAATCTGCAAGAAGCTTGCTTTCTTTACACGGTTTGACATCGCAGGTATGCTGAATTTCGGCAGAAGGCTGCACCGCAGTACGGTTGGTCAGCGGGTAGCGCGCACTGGCAGCAGGTGTGGCATACATGACAGTTCCGCATCGGCGCGTCGTACGAGCGTGCCGCCAGCGGACATCGACGGGAGACAGCAATGCATGTGAAAGAGCTTTTCAACATCGAGGGGAAAGTGGCCCTGGTCACGGGCGGCTCGCGCGGGCTGGGCTTGCAGATTGCCCAGGCGCTCGGCGAAATGGGCTGCAAGGTCGCCATCACGGCGCGCAAGGCCGACGAGCTCGACACCGCCCGCACGCACTTCGAGGCGCAGGGAATCGAGGTACTGACACTGGTCAACGACCTCACGCAAACCTCGGATATTCCTTCGCTGGTCGATGCAGTGGTTGCCCGTTTCGGGCCGATCGATATCCTGGTCAACAATGCGGGCGCAACGTGGGGGGCGCCGGCGGAAGACTATCCCGACCATGCGTGGCATAAGGTGATGGACCTGAATGTCGACGCCATCTTCTTTCTCACTCGCGAAGTCGGGCGGCGCTGCATGATTCCGCGCAAGCAGGGCAAGATCATCAACATCGCCTCGGTCGCCGGCCTGCGCGGCAGTGCGACGACCGTCACCACGATTGCCTACAATACCTCCAAGGGCGCGCTGGTCAATTTCACCCGCGCGCTGGCCTCCGAATGGGGCAAGTACAACATCAACGTCAATGCGATCTGCCCTGGTTTCTTTCCCTCGAAAATGTCGGCCGGCCTTCTGGAGCAGGTGCGCGAGACCGTGATCAACCGGGCGCCCTTGCACCGGATCGGCGGCGACGACGATCTGAAAGGCGCGGCGGTATTTCTGGCCTCGGAAGCGTCGCGCCACATCACCGGCCAGAACCTTGCAGTCGACGGTGGCATGAGCAGCGTGTGACCACCCCGCCATGCCCGCGCCGGACGAGCCGGTGCGGGCATGGCGGGCGTGCTGCCGGCCAAAGCATCCGGAAACAGAGTAGACGACAACTATAACGACAACAGAGGATGACAAAAATGATGCAATTCACGCGGTTGGTGTGCGCCCTGTCGATGACGACGGCAGTGTTGATGCCGTGCGAGGCGCGCGCTGAAAAAATCAGGATTGCCGTCATCGATCCCCTGTCCGGCGCCTTCGCGCCCAACGGCGAGAACAAGCTGCACAGCTTCCAGATGATCGCCGAGCTGGCGAACAAGGAGCAGTGGGCCGGCGACAATACGCTTGAATTCGTCGGCTTCGACAACAAGGGCAGCCCGCAGGAGTCGCTGTCGGTGCTCAAGACCGTGATCGATCAGGGTTTTCGCTACGTCACGCAAGGCGAGAGTTCTGCGGTTGCCTTAGCGTTGATCGATGCGCTGAACAAGCACAACGAACGCAGTCCCGGCGCCGAAATCGTCTTTCTGAACAATGCCGCGGTCGACCCGGACCTGACCAACGGCAAGTGCAGCTTCTGGCACTTTCGCTTCGACGCCAATTCCGACATGAAGATGGAAGCGCTGACGACCTACATGACGCCCGACGCCAGCATCAGGAAGGTCTACATCATCGGCCAGAACTATTCGCACGGCATGCACGTCACCCGGGCGGCAAAGGAAAATCTGAAGCGCAAGCGTCCGGACATACAGATCGTCGGCGACGACCTGCACCCGATCGCCACCGTCAAGGACTTTTCCCCGTATGTCGCCAAGATCAAGGCCTCCGGCGCCGATACGGTCATCACCGGGAACTGGGGCGCCGACCTGGCCTTGCTCATCAAGGCAGCAAAGGACGCCGACCTGAAAGTCAATTTCTATACCTACTACGGCGCGACCACCGGCGTGCCGACCGCGATGGGTGCGGCCGGCGCCAACCGTGTCAAGACCATCAACTACTGGAACCCGAACAACGAGGGATTCGTAGGCAAGGAACTGGTCGACGCCTTCAAGCAGCGCTACCACGACGATTTTTACAGGGCCGCAACCCACAGTTCTACCGTCATGCTGGCCCAGGCGATCAAGAGCGCCCGCTCGACCGACCCGACCAAGGTCGCGTTCGCGCTCGAAGGCATGAAGTCGAAAAGCCTCAATGGCGACATCACGATGCGCAAGAGCGACCATCAGCTGCTGCAGCCGATGTATATCTCGACCTGGGTAAAGACGAACGGCGCCGACGTTCGCTACGACCAGGAAAACACCGGTTTCGGCTGGAAGACCAACCAGAAGCTCGATGCGGAAACAATGAACCAGCCTTCGACCTGCCAGATGAAACGGCCGGCGCAATCGTGAGCGGCCGGATTATTTTCGATCACTGCCAGCAATAGGGACGATTCTGCCGGATGCTTCGTGCCGTCGAGCGCGTCGTTCCGGCGGCTTGTCGTCACGCGTGGGCCCGTTCGGCGTAGACCAAGTCGCGCAATACCGTTGAGGCTTGCATGCCCCGGGCTACCCGGCGTTGGCGCGGGCCGTATTTTCTATCGCCTGAATTTTTCGAACACTTCGTAATCCCAGGAACGCATCGCCAGCAACAGGGTATAGCCCTGGCGATGATGCGGCGCCAGTTTCTGGTCGGTCTGGTGCTGATGCGCAAAATCCTGCGCGACCCGCTGCAGCCGTTCCAGCAAGGCCGGCGCAACACTTTTTCCGATCGAGCCGTGCACCAGTATCAGGGCCTCGGCTTCGCGGTCGAAGCCGCCGGAAAAATAATCCAGCAAGGCGTTTTCCCGGAAAAATTCCATCAACGGGCCGTTCGGACGCCAGCGGAAGGTCTTGGCCAGCTTCAGCCGATAGCGGTTCAGGGGCCGCAATTCGATGATGCCGATCCGGTCGAGCTGGGCCAGGTGGCGCACTACGTCGGCTTCTGTCAGCCGGTAGACGGCCAGGATCTGCTCCATCGTCCACTGGCTCAGGACGCAAATCGCAACCAGCAGCAGTTTCTTGTCAACGACCAGGGATTTTTCCTGTGCCAGGCTCAGTTCGGCGAGCAATGGCTGCGATTCGGCCACCCGCCGAGCCAGTTCCGTGAAGTCGATCTTCAGCACATGGCAGATCGCATCGATGCGCGAGAGCGGCATGTCGGCGCGTGCCAGCATGCGCTTGACGCTCGATTCCGAAATCTTCAGCTTCGCCGCCAGGTCGGCATAGGTCAGGTGCGCGGCCTTGAGCTCGTCTTTCAGGATCGCTATCAGGCTGGCGGTCGTGGTCATGGCGTCGGGTTCCGTATCGTGAGACTGCGGGTGGAAGGTGCTTGCAAAAGTAACGAAATCCAGGCACGCCGGCGGTGCTGCCGGCATGGGTCGCCACGCACCTCGCCAACACAAAGTAGCATCCGATGCTACTGCAAGCCCGAAAAATCGCGACCGGGCTTGTAATTTTGTGCTTTTCTGCGCAGCGCGACGAATACTGCAGTCCTCTTCTTAACGAAAGGACTGTCATGCAAGCCATCATTCGTCGCGACTCCCGTGCCTGGCATCTGCAGGTCTGGATCTCGTTTGCCACCGCAATTTTTCTTGCCGCCGTCGGCCTGGCCTACCTGCCGGGCACCGACCTCGATCGTGCCTTCATGATCATGGGATACCTGTTCTGTCTTACCACCGCCTTCGTGCTCGCAAAACTGGTGCGCGACATCGAGCAAGCCGTCACCGCCGGCGCCGCAGCCGACTCGCCGCTCTTCAAGTACATGGTCTGGGCCGGTTTTTCCATCGCCATGGGCCTGACCGCCTGGGGCCTCATGCGCATGCAGATCAGCGAACCCTACAAGGCATTCCTGGGCGTGAGCTGGCTGTACCTGATCACCTGCGCCTTCACGCTGGCCAAGCTGCTGCGCGATCAGCAGGAAGCCGCCCTCGCAGAACGCGGCCGCGTTGCGCAATGACGCGGCAGCAGCGTCCTGCACTTCCACCTCCACCACTGAATGCAAAGGAACCGAAATGAAGAATCGTCGCATGCTCTGCGCCATCGTCCTGTCCGCCCTGGTGCTGTGTCCGCCACCGGCTGCCCTGGCCCAGTCCGAGGCCTCGGCGCTCAGCGCCCTGTCGGCCCTGCCGCTGGCGTCGGTCGTGGCCGGCGGCAGTGCCGTCGCCGGCGCGGTGCTGGTCATGCCGGTGGCCCTGTCGACTGCCGGCGCCGTCCTGGTCATCAAGACCGTCGAATCGACTACCCGCGGCACGCTCTGCGTGCTGGAGCGCGTCTCCGATGGCGCGCGGGTCAGCCTGGAGATTGGTGCTGCTGCCGCCACCGGCGTGTCGCTCGTTGCGGGCGCGGCGGTGACCGTCAGCGTCATCGGCGCCGGCGTGGTCCTGTCGACGCTGGGCGAAGTCATCGCGTTCGTGCCGAATGCGCTCGGCACGGCGCTGCTGCACAACGAACGCCTGACCTACTGAGGCCGCCATGAACCTGCCTGTCTTTCGCAGCATGACGATTGCGCTCGTCATCGGCCTGTGCTGCACAGCGACTGCCCATGCCGGCCGCTCGTGCGAGCCGAAAAAAGCGTCGGTGCAGTCGGTCCAACAGGGCCTGGCCCTGGCAGAAAAAACCGTCACCGCGCTCGAGGCCAGCGGCAGCGACGTCGCCCTGCTCGGGCGCGCCGGCCAGGACCTTTCGCAATACGGCCTGCGCTATTCCCATCTCGGTTTTGCCTACCGCCGGCCGGATGGCAATGGCGGCCATGTCTGGCGCGTCGTGCACAAGCTCAACCAGTGCGGCACCGCGACATCGGCCCTGTATCGCCAGGGACTGGGTGAATTCTTCCTGGACGATCCGTGGCGCTACGAGGCGGCCTACGTGGTTCCGTCGAAAGACGTGCAACAGCGCCTGCTGGCACTGCTGCAGGACGACGCCGCAATCGTGCGCCTGCACCACCGGCCCTACAGCATCGTCAGCTACGTCTGGGGCACCCGGTACCAGCAATCGAACCAGTGGGCGATCGAAACGCTGGCGCGCGCAATGGCGCCGGCCATCGATTCGCGCGAGAAGGCGCAAGCCTGGCTGATGCTCCACGATTACCGGCCGACGACCCTGCACCTGGGCGCCTTTACCCGGCTGCGCGCGCGCATGACGGCGTCGAACGTCGCCTTCGACGACCATCCGCCGGAAAAGCGCTTTGGCGACCGGATCGAGACGGTGACGGTGGACTCGGTTTTCCATTGGCTCAATCGCAGCGGCATGGCTGCGCGGGCAGTCGCGGTGACCCTGCCGTGAATCGGGAAGCTCGGTAAGCTCGGTAAGCTCGGTAAGCTCGGGCAGCGCGGGTAATGGCCGGGGACGCGCTGGCTTTCCGACGGGATGGCAGCCTTGTCCTGGATCGCTTGATGCCGGCTCGGCCGTTCCCGATGCCTGCTTTTGTGCACCGGAGTCCATGCAACTTCCAAGGCTCCGCTTGGCAGCAGGTGGCAATTAAAAATACAACACATTCGGCAGAAAGGTTTGTCTAAGGAAACATCGCTGCCTATACTCGTGTCCTGAAGCATTCCAAACACCTTTACGCATTGGACACAGCACATGAAACCCTTCTTTCTGTCACTCGCGCTGGCCGGCGCTGTCATTTCAACAGGCGCTTTTGCATCGGACATGGGGGTGAGTGCAGAAATCGGCACCACCGGCCTGGGGCTTCATCTGACTGTTCCGGTGCAGACCGGCCTGAATGCGCGCATCGGCTTGAACGGCGCCAACTACAACTACACCGGCAGCGCGAACAATGTCGATTACGACCTGAAACTGAAACTGGCAAGCGTCGACGCGCTGCTGGACTATTATCCCGGCGCCTCGCCGTTTCGCCTGACTGCCGGCGCGATATATAACGGCAGCAAATTCGATTCCCATGCGCGTCCCAAGGGCGGCGCGTCGTACACCTTCAACGGCACGACCTACGCGGTCGCCACCGCCGGCACCATCGACGGCAATGTCGACTTCCGCAAGTTCAGCCCGTACCTGGGCATCGGCTACGGCAACGCCATCAAGGACGCCGGCTGGAGCTTCACCAGCGACGCAGGCGTCATGTTCGCCGGCAGCCCGCGCTCGACACTGACATCGAACGGCTGCTCGGCCGGTCCCGTCATTTGCACGCAACTGGCCTCGGACGTCGCCGTTGAAAACGGCAAGCTGCAGGACAAGCTCGACAACCTGCGTTTCTATCCGGTGCTGCGCGTCGGACTTGCATACCGGTTCTGAACTACTGGCCAAATCCGTATTGCGCCAGAATCGCCTGGCCCTGCACGCTGCGCACGAACCGTACGAACTGGCCCGCCTACGGGTTTGCGCGGGTTGAAATGCCGATGCCATAGTGCGACGGTACGTCCAGCGTCGGTGGCAACGGCATCCATGTTGCGCCGGGCACTTTTTCTTCCGCCAGTTTCCCGTATGAGCAGTAGGCAATGACGATATCGGCCCTGGCTTGCTGCAGCACGCCGATGACACCGAGCGGGCTGCCATCCTTGCCGGCCTGTCCCATGATCTGCAGCCCCTTCTTGCTCAGGACATCGAAGGCGCCGGGGTGCAATGCGTCGGCCTTGCGAAACATCGCCCAGGTGTAGTCGCCGGCCGGGTCGACGACCGGTGTGGCAACGGCTACTCGTATGCCGGGCTCGAGCAACCGGACGATCAGCCGGTCGCCGTCGAGCCGCACGCCCGGCGCCGCCAGGGCGCAAAGACGGTTGGTTGCAAAAACCACCGTCTCTTTCAATATGTCCTGTTCCTGCAACGCCTTCGGATGTTCGACATTGGCCGAAGCAAAGATGTCGGGTACGTCTCCGCCTTCGATTTTCGTGCGAAAGCTGCCCGATGGCCCGAAACTCGGATCGACCCGGATGCCGGTTTCGGCTGCAAAGCGTTCGATCATCGCCGTCATCGCGGTGCGCAGGCTGCCGGCGGCGTAGAGCGTCAGGTCGGCTGCATGGGTTGAAAATACGGCCAGAGACATCACGACACCCACCAGAGTCCGTTGTAATGCGTGGCTTGAAAACTGCGAGGGGCGGTATGCGCGCGGGCAGGTCACGATTGCATTCCTTTAGGGTTTCACGGTCTTTGCCGAAGGGAAGAACACCTGCTGGCCGTCGACCCTGAAGCCGGCAATGGCCCGCTGCCCTTCTTCCGAAGTGATCCAGTCGATGAGCTGGGTTGCGCCCTTGATGTTGACGCCGGGATGCTTCGCAGGATTGACGGCGATGATGCCGTAGGGATTGAACATTTTCGGATCGCCTTCGACAGCGATCACCAGGCCGGTCTTTGCCTTGTAGGCGCTGTAGGTCGCCCGGTCCGTGAGCGTATAGGCATTGAGTTCGGCCGCCATGTTGAGCACTTCGCCCATGCCCAGGCCGGCCGAGACGTAGCTTGCGCCCTGCGGCTGGCTGCCCACCTGCTTCCAGTAGGCTTTTTCCATCTGGTCGGTACCGGAGTTGTCGCCGCGTGAAATGAACTTGACCCGGCTGTCGACGATTTTCCTGAGCGCAGTCTGGACGTCGCGACTGCCGCGCACACCGGCCGGATCGGAAGACGGCCCGACGATGATGAAATCGTTGTACATCACGTCGCGACGGTTGATGCCATCGCCGGCGGCAACGAACTTGTCCTCGGAGGGCCGCGCATGGACCAGGGTGACGTCGACGTCGCCATTCTTGGCAAGTTCAAGCGCCTTGCCGGTACCGACGGCGATGACGTTGACCTTGCTGCCGGTCCTGGCTTCGAACATGGGCAACAGATAGGGCAGCAAGCCGGAATTGTCGGTGCTGGTCGTCGTCGACAGCTTGATGGCCTGCTGGGACAAGGCCAGCGGCGCCATCAGGACGGAGCCGGCAATGGTCAGTGCCAGCGTGGCGAAGGCGCTTCGTAACATGGATTTCCCTGGAAGCGTTGGAGGATTGCAAGACCGGCCTGGCGCACATGCCGGTTGCGTTTCTATGCCGCCAACAAACACTGATACTGCATATTTGTGCCGTCGGCCGCAGGCGTCCATCATAGGGCATCGGCGGGCGCAATTGCAATTGAAAATGAAATGCCGCGTGCGGCGCGGTTTATCGTAAGATCGGGTTTCAATAGGCTTCATAATGCATATATGCGTATCCAGATTCATCCCCGCCTGATCGTCAGCAGCGGGCCCGACCATAAATTTTCGCTGGTGCGGGGCATACGGTTGTTGACCGCGGTACAGAACGTCGGCAACCTCGCGGCGGCAACCCGTAACCTCGGCATGTCGTACCGCAGCGCCTGGGGCTTGATCCAGTCGCTGGAACAGGAACTTGGCGGGCCGGTCGTGATCATGACCAAGGGCAAGGGCTCGGAGCTGACGCACTTGGGCGAACGTCTGGTCTGGGCGCAGAAGCTGATCCATGCGCGCTTCGATCCGCTCTTGGAGTGCATGGCAACCGAGGTCGAGGCCGAGATTCGCCAGGCTGTCCTGAAAAGCCGGCAGGGCCTGAAGATGTTTGCCAGCCATGGCTTTGCCATTGCGGCGTTGAATCCGAACCTGCTGGCGCAGGACCCGCCGGTCGAACTCAGTTTTCGGGGCAGTCTTGAGGCGGTGAGTGCGCTGGCGCGCGGCACCTGCGACATTGCCGGATTTCATATTCCGGTCGGACCGCTGGAGCAGCCCGTCTTTGCGCACTTCGCCCATTTTTTCAAGGAAGACCATCGGCTCGTCCAGATCGCCACGCGCCGGCAAGGCATCATGGTCGCCAAGGGCAATCCGCGCTCGGTATGGACGCTAGCCGATCTGCAGCGTCCTGAACTGGTGTTCGTGAACCGGCAACTGGGTTCGGGAACCCGGCTCATTCTCGATCTTCTGCTGGAACAGGAAAACCTCTCGAGCGCGCCGATTCGCGGCTTCGACAACGTGGAGCTGACCCATGCCGCGGTGGCGGCCTACATTGCCAGCGGCAAGGCCGATGCCGGACTCGGTGTGGAGGCCGCAGCGCGCCAGTTCGGCCTCGATTTCGTGCCGCTGGTGTCGGAACGCTATTTCTTTTTATGTGACCAGGCGATCCTGCAGCATCCGCAGTTCGCACCGATCGTCTCGCTGCTGCAGACCAACGAGTTCAAATCGAAAGTCAACGCCCTGTCGGGATACGGCGCCGAGCAGACCGGGCAGATCCTGAGCGTCAGGCAGGCGTTCGACTTTGCCAGCCTTGACGTTTGACGACACGGACTTTTCGGTCGCCTCTCTTTTTATCGATACATTGGTCCTGCCAAGCGCCGGTTCCGCATGCGGCATCGGCATGACGGCCAGACCGGATGCGGGCAAAGCGTGACGGCATCGCATGATGCCCGTCGCTGTTCCATGATGCGGCAGTACGCGATGCAGTTTGTCACCAGTGGCTGCGCCGCCGGGTCCTGCCGTTTTCCGGGCAGCGTCACGATGGTCTATACTCGCGCCGTCCACACGGTCGTTGCCTGCGATAACCATGCATCCCATTTCCCATTCGAAGCCCAGAGCGCTCGCGATCCTGTTGATCGTGGTGCTGCTGGTCGCCCAATGGATCGGACTGGCGCATCGTGTCGTGCACGGCTCCCTGGGGCCGTCGATACGAACCATCGGCAAGACGGCTGCGGCCTTCGCTGGCCAATGGGACGACCGGGTGCATCACTCCTGCGCCGCGTTCGAAGCTGCCACGATTGGCGCGGCGCTGGCCAGTGTCTGCCTTGCGGTGCCGGTCGTGCCGAATACGCATGTCCTGGCGCTCTGGGTTGCCTTCGCTTCCTGGCAGGCACCGCACACTTCGCATTTCTCTTCCCGCGCACCACCTGCCTGATTTTCCTTCGCCGCTGCACTAGCCGGCCCGGTTGCCCATGCAATCGGCTGCCTGTCTTCTTGTCTACCGAGGAATCATCATGCATGTCCAACGCACTGTATTGGCAGGCGCGGTCCTGTCCGCACTTGCATCGTTTTCCCACGCACAAACCGTCGAAACATTCCTTCCCAGGGTCACCGTCACATCGACACCGTTCGGCAACGACGAGGGCGACCAGATCCTGACGCCAGCCAAGGTCCTGGCCGGCGACGAACTGCGAAACAAGGAAGGCAGCTCGCTCGGCGAGACGCTTTCGCATGAACTGGGCGTGTCGGCCTCCGGCTTCGGCGCCGGGGCGTCCCGGCCCATCATCCGCGGCCTGGAAGGTTCGCGCGTGAAGATTCTGCAAAATGGCATGAGCGTTGCGGATGTCTCCGGGCTGTCGAACGATCATGCCGTCGCCACGGAAGCGGCGACAGCGCGGCAGATTGAAATATTGCGAGGCCCGGCGGCATTGCTGTACGGCTCCGGCGCCATCGGCGGCCTGGTCAATGTCGTCAACGAGCGTATTCCGACGATCCTGGAAAAGACGCCGACCGGCGAGGCGGAAGCCCGCTATGGCACGGCAGACCGCTCCGGAAGTACCGCCGCGTCGATCGATGCGGCGGCCGGCCCGATCGGCTTTCATGTCGATGCCAATGCCCGCCGCGCGGAAGACTATGACATTCCGGGCTACCGCATCCTCGACGACCCGGCTTCGGCGCATGGCCGCCTGCCGCTGTCGTTTACCCATGCCAGCAGCGTCGGCGCCGGTGCGTCGTATATCGACGGCTGGGGGCATGTCGGCGCATCGGTTGCCAGCATGAACAACAAGTACGGCATTCCGACGGTGGCCGGTTCCCAGATCGCGCAGTCGCAGATACGTTACGACATCGATGCACTGGTCAACGATCCGCTGCCGGCCTTCGAGACGTTCAAGTTCAAGCTCGGCTACACCGACTACAAGCACAGCGAGCTGGACCTGAACGACGTGCCGCAGACGAATTTCAAGAACCGCTCCCTCGAAACACGCTGGGAACTGACCCACAAGCCGGTGGCAGGCTGGCACGGCACCTTCGGCCTGCAGACCGAGAACACGAATTTCTCGGCACTCGATGCCGGCACCGGCGGACCCGACACGGTGCCGGTGACGCGCTCGACATCCGCCGCCGCCTTTCTGGTCGAAGAACGTGCGCTGGGCCCCGTCCACCTGAATGCGGGCGTGCGGCTCGAATCGGTCAAGCGACGCCCCGTCACCGGTCAGGACCGCGACTTTCATCTCCTGTCGTATTCGGCCGGCGGCTTGTGGCGCTTCATGCCCGGCTACGCCGCAGGCGTCACGGCGTCGGTGGCGCAGCGCGCACCGGCAGCAGACGAGCTGTACTCGGGCGGGCCGCATGACGCCACCGGCACCTTCGACATCGGCAATCCGAATTTTGCGAAAGAGACCTCGCACAACATCGAGCTCACCCTGCAGAAAACCGCGGGCCTGATCCGGTGGAAAGGCAATGCCTTCAACAACCGCGTCAGGAACTTCGTCTACGGCCAGGTGGCGGGCAACACCGTCGATGCACAGGGCAATCCGGGCGGTGACTTCCGGGAGCGCATCTTCAGCCAGGGGTATGCAACGATCCGGGGCGTGGAAGCCGAAGTCGGCTACAACCAGCGCGGCGAAGGCGTGTCGGCCCGGGGTTTTGCCGACATGTCGCGCGGCACGCGCGATGACGCCGGCAGCCTGCCCCTGCAACCGGCAACCCGTTTCGGCACCGACCTGGGTTACCGCCAGGGCCCGATCCGCGCGGGGCTGTCGCTGGTGCACGCCCTGAAGCAGGACCGTCTTGCCGCGTTCGAATCGAGTCAGACGCACTCGTACACGCAGGTCGATGCAAACATCGCTTATACCCAACGATACGGCGCCACGGACCTGACCTATTTTGCCATCGCCAAGAATCTCCTGAATGAAGACATCCGCCTCTCGACATCGCTCCTGAAGGATGTTTCGCCGCTACCGGGACGCACGCTGATGGTCGGCGTGAGAACCCGGTTCTGATCCCACGGAGTGAAACGCCTGCGACACCCCGGCGTGTCGGCAGGTGTTTTTTCATGGATGATTTTTTCTTTTGGCGGCTCGCGCGGCGCATGCCGGCCAGCCACCGGCGCGCTATGCCGTCAGGATCGCGACGGCCTTGACTTGTGCCCATACCTGTTTGCCCGGCGTGATCTGCAGTTCGTCGCGCGAGCGCCGCGTGATGCGCGCCAGCAGCGGCGTGCCGCCGACGTCGAGGCGGACCATCACGTGCGGCTGTTCTTCACCCGACGCCTCCGTTACCTGCGCGCCAAGCTGGTTGAGGATCGATGTGTCCTGCTGCGGCGCGAGCGTGAGGCCGACGTCCCGCGCCATGATGCGCAGGCGCAGGCGCTCGCCGATGCTTTCCTTGTCATGCGGCACCTGCACGCTGCCGCCGGCAAAGTCGATGCGCATCAGCTGATACGCCGGATCGACTGCAGCCACGGTGCCTTCCACGACGACACCGGGATCGTTGACCAGGCCGGCCGGCAGGTCCAGGCGCGCCATGGTCTCGAAAAGCGGGCCGCTTGCAATCACCCGGCCCGCGTCGAGCAGCACCACGTGGTCGGCCAGGCGCGCCATTTCGTCGGGCGAATGCGTGACGTAGACGATCGGAATCGCCAGCTCGTCATGCAGGCGCTCCAGATACGGCAAAATTTCCTGCCTGCGCTTGAAGTCGAGCGCCGCCAGCGGCTCGTCCATGAGCAACAGCCTCGGCGCCCGCAGCAGCGCGCGCGCAATGGCGACACGCTGGCGCTCGCCGCCCGAAAGCCGCTCCACGCGCCGCGCCAGCAGCGCGCCGATGCCCAGCAACGCAATGACATGGGCCATGTCGACCGGGGGCGTCGCCGTCCCCGTGCGCCGCCAGCCGTATTCGAGGTTGCCCTGGACCGAAAGATGCGAAAACAGGCTCGCCTCCTGGAAGACATAGCCGAGCGCGCGCCGGTGGGCGGGCACGAAAATGCCTTGTGCGTCGTCCTGCCATACCTCGCCGTTGACCGCCAGGTAGCCACCCGGGTGATGCTCCAGTCCGGCCATCGCGCGCAGCAAGGTGGTCTTGCCGGAACCGGAATGGCCGAACAGGACCGTCACGCCGCGTCCCGGCAGTTCAAGCGCGGCCTGCAGCGTGAAGCCGGGATAGCCGGCGTCGAAGCGGGCAACGATGACGGCGTCAGCGTGCATCGTTGCTGCGCCGCGGGTTGAAGCCGTAGAGCGCCAGCAGCACCAGGAAACTGAAGGCGAGCATGCCGCCGGCCAGCCAGTGCGCCTGTGCGTATTCCAGCGCTTCGACATGATCGTAGATCTGCACCGAGATGACGCGGGTCTTGTCCGGGATATTACCGCCGATCATGAGCACGACGCCGAACTCGCCGACCGTATGGGCAAAGCAGAGAATGGCCGCAGTGAGATAACCGGACCGCGCCAGCGGCAGGGCCACCGTGAAGAAGGTATCGAGCGGGCCGGCGCCCAGGGTGGCGGCGACTTCCAGTGGCCGCTCGCCGATGGCTTCGAAGGCGTTCTGGAGCGGTTGCACGGCAAAGGGCAGCGAATAAAAAACCGAGGCGATTACCAGCCCCGCAAACGTGAAGGGCAGCACGCCAAGGCCCAGGCTCTGGGTCAGGCGGCCAACCGGCCCCTGCGGGCCGAGCGCAAGCAGGAGGTAGAAACCGAGGACGGTGGGCGGCAGCACCAGTGGCAATGCCACGACGGCGCCGATGATGCCCTTCAGGCGCGAGCGGGTGCGCGCCAGCCACCAGGCGATCGGCGTGCCGATCACCAGCAGGATCAGCATGACCGACGCGGCCAGCCTGATTGTCAGCCAGACCG
The DNA here is from genome assembly GCA_025356535.1 of Herminiimonas sp. Classification (GTDB taxonomy): domain Bacteria; phylum Pseudomonadota; class Gammaproteobacteria; order Burkholderiales; family Burkholderiaceae_D; genus JANXSS01. The sequence continues at coordinate 3,470 of JANXSS010000206.1, read as the reverse complement.
CGCCGATGTCCCCGGAGCCGGGCATCACGCGGCGCTAGAGGTCGTAACCATATGACTTGATCAGCATCCTGACCGGTTCGCTCTGCAGGTATTTCAGGAGCGCGGCGGCGGCCGGCTTGTCCCTGCCCTTTTCCAGGAGCACGGCATCCTGGCGAATCGGCCGGTAAAGTTTCGCCGGCACGATCCAGGCCGAGCCGGATTTCAGCCTGCCGTCGTCGAAGACCTGCGACATCGCTACAAAGCCGAGCGCCGCATTGCCGGTTGCGACGAACTGATAGGCTTGCGCGATGTTTTCAGCCTGGACGAATCGGGGCGCGATCGCGTCGAGCAGGCCCAGTGCCGTCAGGGTCTGCACGGCAGCCGCGCCATAGGGTGCGAGCCTGGGGTTGGCGAGCGCCAGGTGCGCGAAATTGCCATTCCTGAGGACGGCGCCCTGCGCATCGACCGTTTCCGGTTTCGCACTCCAGAGCACGAGCCGGCCGATGGCATAGGTGAAACGGCTGCCGGCAACCGCCGCCCCTTCCTTTTCGAGTCGCATCGGTATCTCGTCATCGGCCGACAGAAACACTTCGAAGGGCGCGCCATTTTTGATCTGTGCATAGAACTTGCCGGTCGCACCCGAGACGACGACCGCCTTGTGGCCGGTGTCGCGTTCGAACTGCGCAGCGATCTTTTGCATGGGGCCGGCAAAGTTGGCGGCAACGGCGACCTGTACGTCGTCGGCGTGGGCCAGGCCGGTACAGGCGGCCAGCGCCAGTATTGATATGCAACGGTACATGGGGCGCTCCGGCAAGTTCGTATGCGCTGTATTCTGCCAGATATAGCCTTGCCGGTACAGCGCATGGCCGCAGGTGCGTCAGCGGGGACCGAGCAGCGCGACCATTGCAAGCTGATCCGCTTCCAGCGCCGCGCGCGCGGCCTGCTGCATGTTCCGATACCGCGACAGCACGGCATGTCCGTTCGCCGTGACATGCGCGCCGCCACCTTTTTGCCCGCCTGCTGCCGTAGCGATCAGCGGGTCGCGAAACGCTCGGTTCATCGTGTCCACCATTAACCATGCGCGCCGGTAGGACATGTTCATGGCCCGGGCGGCGGCGCTGATCGAGCCTTCGCGGGCGATCGCGTCGAGCAGGTCCGCCTTGCCGGGGCCGAACGCGATTTCCTCTCCAGCCAGGATCCGCACCTTCACGTCGATTTTGCCCTTCATCGAAAAGCCCTTAGTTGCAGGTGACTGTCATAATCGAACCTGGTTCGTTTTCGCCGATATCCTGGTCAAGTGCAAGGATACTTGGCATGAGGCCGTGAAGATACGGCTGCGCTGCAGATCCGCCGAAAGCGTTGTCGGGCCAGCGGCCGTGAAAGTACGCCGGCAAGGACGAAACGACGCACGGCCCGGTCGGGTCGGGTCGGGCAGGAGCGCCGGCGGGGGGCCGATCTGCCGTTTCCATCGCCTGCAGCGCTGCCGTTGCCTGGCTCGATACGCCAGCCGACTGCCCGTGCTGCGCCAGCGTTGCCGACGACGCTGCATGCACACTAACAGAGAGGAACATTGAAATGAATCAGCCGGCGCCCGCACCGTATTCCCTTCTGCAGATGGTGCTGTACATGCTGCGCCTGGGCGCCCTCGGCTTCGGCGGGCCGGTGGCGCTGGTCGGCTACATGCAGCGCGACCTGGTCGACGAGCGCAAATGGATCAGCCAGGAAGATTACAAGGAGGGGTTGGCCCTGGCGCAGCTGGCGCCCGGGCCGCTTGCCGCGCAGCTGGGCATCTACATGGGCTACGTGCATTACCGCATCCTCGGCGCCACGCTGGCCGGCATCGCCTTCGTGCTGCCGTCGTTCCTGATGGTGGTGGCGCTGGGCTGGGCCTACATGCGTTTTGGCGGCCTGTCGTGGATGCAGGCGGTGTTTTATGGCGTGGGCGCTGCCGTCATCGGCATCATCGCCATGAGCGCCAGAAAACTGACGCAAAAAAGCATTGGCCGCGACAAGCTGCTGTGGGCGATCTACCTGCTGCTGGCTATCGTCACGGTGATCACCGAGTCGGAAATCGCATGGCTGTTCATCGCCGCCGGCATTCTGGTCTGGCTGCTGCGCGCACCACCGGCGTGGCTGGGCCGGAAAAATCTCAACGTTGCCGCACTCACCCAGGTGCCCATGGCAGGCAGTTTTCTCGGCACCATCGACATGGGACTGCTGACGCAGATCGGCATTTTCTTCGCCAAGGCCGGTGCCTTCGTCTTCGGCTCGGGCCTGGCGATCGTGCCGTTCCTGTACGGCGGTGTCGTCACTGAGCACCACTGGCTGAACGACAAGCAGTTCGTCGATGCGGTCGCCGTTGCCATGATCACGCCCGGCCCGGTGGTCATCACGGTGGGCTTCATCGGCTACCTGATCGCAGGATTTCCCGGCGCGCTCGTGGCCGCGCTGGCCACCTTCGTTCCCTGCTACCTGTTCACCATCATCCCCGCGCCCTACTTCAAGAAATACGGCAGGGTGCCCGGCGTGATTGCGTTTGTGGACGGCATCACGGCCGCCGCCATCGGCGCCATCACCGGCTCGGTCATCGTCATTGCCAGGCGCTCCATCGTCGACCTGCCCACCGTCTTGATCGCGCTGGCGACGATCCTTTTGCTTTGGAAATTCAAGAAGCTGCAGGAACCGGTTGTCATTGCGGCGGCCGCCATCGTCGGCCTGCTGGTTTTTTCGCTTCGCACCGTCTGAGGCAATGCTGATGCTCAGGCGTAGCGTCATCTCCCTCACGCTTCCGCCCGCCCTGGTGCGGCCCGCTGCGTTCGGCGCTAGAGCAGAATTCGAAATGGTGTACGCGTGATGCGTATCGATTCGGGCGGCAGTGCAAGGCCGGAGCGCGCAGCAGCCTGTCAAACACAGCTTAGGGGCCGACGCCAGCGACCTCCAGCCCGGCAAGCAGTGCAGCGATGGCTGCGAACTCGGCCGGCTTCGTCAGGTGATGATCGAAGCCGGCTTCCCGCGATTGCCGAAGGGCGTCCGGGCCACCGCGCCCGGTCAGCGCAATGAGCACGGTGTCCCGTAAAGCCGGCGTTGCACGAATCTGCCGGGCGACGTCGTGGCCATCCAGTCCCGGCAGTCCGATATCGAGAAAGATCACTTCTGCATCGAACTGCATGGCCGCCGCTGCCGCGTCTTCGCCGGCAAAGACCGTGCGCGTCGCATGACCCGAAAGACCGAGCAGCGTGGCCAGCATCATGGCGCCATCCACATGGTCGTCGACGATCAGGATGCGACGGCCTCTTGCGGCCACCGGCAGGTCTGCGGCCATGTCGCGCTTGCAGTCGACCGTAACCATCGCAACCGGCAGCCGGTTCGTGAAGACACTGCCGTTGCCGGTTGCCGTATTTTCGATGACCAGCGTACCGCCGTGCATCTCGATCAGTTGCCGCATGAGACGCAGGCCGACCGCCAGAGCGTCGCGTTCCGGCTCGAACGTG
>JANXSS010000336.1 GCA_025356535.1 Herminiimonas sp. | reverse complement strand
CATGAAACACCAGGAAATACATGCGGAAGGAGTAGAAGGCGGTGACGAAGACACCGATCAGCACCGCCACATGCGCAATGCCGGCGCCGGCGATGTGGGATGCACCAACCGCTTCGATGATGCTGTCCTTGGAATAAAATCCGGAAAAGAACGGCGTGCCGATCAACGCGAGTGAGCCCAGCAGCGAGGTGATCCAGGTGATCGGCATGTACTTGCGCAGGCCGCCCATGTTGCGGATGTCCTGGTCGTGATGCATGCCGATGATGACGGAGCCGGCCGCCAAAAACAGCAGCGCCTTGAAGAAGGCATGCGTCATCAGATGGAAGACCGCGACCGAATAGGCGGACGCGCCGAGCGCAACGGTCATGTAGCCGAGTTGCGACAGCGTCGAGTAGGCGACGACGCGCTTGATGTCGTTCTGGATGATGCCGAGAAAGCCCATGAACAGCGCCGTGATCGAACCGATGATCAGCACGAACGACAGCGCCGTGTCGGACAGTTCGAACAGCGGCGACATGCGCGCGACCATGAAGATGCCGGCAGTGACCATCGTCGCTGCATGGATCAGCGCGGAGATCGGCGTCGGGCCTTCCATCGAATCCGGCAGCCAGACGTGCAGCGGAAACTGCGCCGACTTGCCCATGGCGCCGATGAACAGGCAGATGCAGGCGACGGTCAGCAGCATCCAGTTCGTGCCCGGCAACATCAGCTGCGCCAGCGCTTCTTTTTTCGCAAAGACCTCGGCGTAGTTCATCGAACCGGCATACGACATCAAGAGGCCGATGCCGAGAATGAAACCGAAATCGCCGACGCGATTGACCAGGAAGGCCTTCATGTTGGCGAAGATCGCCGTCGGCTTCGTGTACCAGAAACCGATCAGCAGGTAGGACACCAGGCCGACCGCTTCCCAGCCGAAGAACAGTTGCAGCATGTTGTTGCTCATGACGAGCATCAGCATCGAAAAGGTGAACAGCGAGATGTAGGAAAAGAAGCGGTTGTAGCCCGGATCGTCCCGCATGTAGCCGATGGTGTAGAGGTGCACCATCAGCGAGACGAAGGTCACAACGCACATCATCATGGCGGTCAGGCTGTCGATCAGGAAGCCGACTTCCAGCTTCATGCCGGCAACCGTCATCCAGGTGTAGAGCGTGCCGTTGTAGGTGGCGCCGTCCTGCACCGCCAGCAAGGTCATGAAGGAAATGACGAAGGCGATGAAGACACCGAGGATCGTCACCGTATGGGACACCTTGCGACCGACGACATTGCCGAAGAACTGCGTGCCGAACAGCCCCGCAATCGCGGCGCCGGCCAAGGGCGCCAGAGGAACAGCCAGTAACAGGCTAGGGTTAAGTTGCCCTGTCATCATGAAACCTTGTCGTTATTTTTAGAAAAAACCGGCAGCCGGGCGCAGGTGGCCACGGATCAGCCCTTGAGACTGTCGAGATCCTCGACATTGATCGTGTCGAGATTACGGAACAGCACCACCAGGATCGCCAGGCCGATCGCCGATTCGGCAGCGGCCACCGTCAGGATGAAGAAAACGAAGATCTGGCCGGCAGCGTCGCCAAGGTAATACGAAAATGCGATGAAATTGATGTTTACCGCCAACAGCATCAATTCGATTGCCATGAGCAGCACGATGATGTTCTTGCGGTTGAGGAAAATGCCGACGATCGAGATCGCAAACAGGATCGCGCCGAGTACCAGGTAATGTGCAAGCGTTAAAGACACGTCGATTCCTTCTTGTTTTTGCTTATGGTTCCGGTTCTGCTTGTTGCTGCTGCGGGCCGCCTGTCGACTCGATATGGCACCGCTTGTTTCTTCTTGTTTCTTATGTGCGGCGCCGCTTATTTCTTGCCGGGCAGCGGTCCGGCCGCCTGCACGGCCGCAGTCGCCGGCGCCACCAGCGCCGGATCGGGCAGCATCACGGCCGGCGCATCATGGCGCGCGCTCGACTTCATGCTGACGATGCGGATGCGGTCGCTGGCCTTGACCTTGACGGCTGCGGAAGGCGAGAAATACTTGCTGTCCTTGCGCTTGCGCATCGTCAGCGCCACTGCAGCGATGATTGCCACCAGCAGGATCACGGCGGCGATTTCGAATGCATACACGTACTGGGTGTAGATCAGCTTGCCAAGCTCCTTGGTGTTGCCGAGATTGGCCGACACCGCCGGCACGGCAGCATCGGGCCTGAAGCCGCTCAGCAGCACGGCCGACATTTCCAGAACGATGAGTACGCCGATGACTGCCGCAAACGGCAGGTAGGCCCAGAAACCTTCCCGCATCTTGTCGATATTAATATCGAGCATCATCACGACGAAAAGGAACAGCACCATCACCGCGCCGACATAGACCAGCACCAGGACGATCGCCAGGAATTCGGCCTTGAGCAGCATCCAGATGCCGGCCGCGGAAAAGAACGACAGCACCAGGAACAATGCCGCATGCACGGGGTTGCGGTCGGTGATCACGCGGCTTGCGGCCACGATCAGGATCAGCGAGAAGGCATAAAAAAGTACGGTTTTAAATTCCATGACAGACCAGTAAAAGCGGCAGGCGTGAGCGCCGGGTACATAGGGTACGCATGCCAGGCTTCGGCATTGATTGCATGCGCATGCGAACGATCGGCTTCACCGGTACTGCGCATCTGCGGCACGTGCCGCCGCGATCTCGGGTTCATAACGGTCGCCGATGGCCAACAGCATTTCTTTCGTGAAGTACAGGTCGCCGCGTTTTTCGCCGTGGTATTCCAGTACGTGCGTCTCGACGATCGAATCGACCGGGCAGGACTCTTCACAGAAACCGCAGAAAATGCACTTGGTCAGGTCGATGTCGTAGCGTGTGGTGCGGCGACTGCCATCGTCGCGCTGCTCCGACTCGATCGTGATCGCCATTGCCGGGCAGACGGCTTCGCACAGCTTGCAGGCAATGCAACGCTCTTCGCCGTTCGGGTAGCGCCGCAGCGCGTGCAGGCCGCGAAAGCGCGGCGACATCGGCGTCTTCTCTTCCGGGAACTGGACCGTGATCTTGCGGGCAAACATGTAGCGACCGGTCAGGGCCAGTCCCTTGAACAGTTCGCGCAGCATCAGGCTGCTGAAAAAATCCTTGATTGCTTCCATTGTCAGACCTCGAATTCGTTAGAGTGCAACGGGCGCTCCGCCCGGCGCCTCATTTCCATATGTTCCAGGATGTCTGCATCCAGGCGGCGACGATGACCAGGTACACCAGCGTGAGCGGAATGAACACCTTCCAGCCCAGACGCATGATCTGGTCATAGCGGTAGCGCGGAAACGATGCGCGCACCCAGATGAAGATCGACACCACCAGGAATGTCTTGATGCCCAGCCAGATCCAGCCCGGCAGATACGACATCAGCCCGAGCATCGGCACTTGCGGCCCGATCGGCGAATTCCAGCCACCCAAAAACATCAGCGACGCCAGCGCCGAAATCAGGATCATGTTGGCGTACTCGGCCAGGAAGAACATCGCAAACGACATGCCGGAATATTCGACCATGTGGCCGGCGACGATTTCTGATTCGCCTTCGACCACGTCGAACGGATGGCGGTTAGTTTCGGCAATACCCGAGATCACATAGACGAAAAACATCGGCAACAGTGGCAGCCAGTTCCAGGACAGGAAATTCAGGCCCATGCCGCTGAAATAACCGCGCGTCTGTGCCATGACGATATCGGTGAAGTTCAGGCTACCCGAGACCATCAGCACGATCACCAGCACGAAGCCCATCGAGATTTCATACGACACCATCTGCGCCGAGGCGCGCATCGCGCCCAGGAAGGCATATTTCGAGTTCGACGCCCAGCCGGCGATGATGACGCCGTAGACTTCAAGCGACATGATGGCCATGGCAAACAGCAGGCCGGCATTGATGTTGGCCAGCGCGACTTCCGGCCCGAACGGCACCACCACCCAGGCCGCAAGCGCCGGCATGATGGTCATGATCGGTGCGATGACGAAGAGCGCCTTGTTGGCTTTCGCCGGGATGATGATTTCCTTCAGGAGCAGCTTGAGTGCATCGGCAATCGGCTGCAGCAGGCCGGCCGGTCCGACCCGGTTCGGGCCGATGCGCACATGCATCCAGCCGATCATCTTGCGCTCCCACAGCGTGAGATAGGCGACGCAGCCCATGATCGGCAGCACCAGGCTGACGATCTTGACCAGGTTCCAGACCAGCGGCCAGAAAAAACCGAACAAACCCTGGCCGGCGCTGTGCACTGATGTCAGCAAGTGATCCATTAAACGTTCTCCACGCTGATCGGTCCGAACATTGCGCCAAGCCCTGCCGTGCTGGCATGACCGGCGGGAATCCGGATCACGTTAGGCGGCAAACCGGCATCGACCACGGCTTCCAGCGTTGCGCTGCCGCTGCCCTGGGTGACTTTGAGCAGGCTGCCTGCAACCAGGCGCAGCTGTCGGGCCAGCACGTCCGAGACATGCACCTGCGGCGCGCGTGCATCGCTGGTTGCCTGCAGCGCGTTGGCGCGGCGCACGATGGCGTCGCTGAAGTAGATCGGCACATCCGCGACCCGCTCGAAGACCATGTCGGCGGTCGTCACCGGTGTGGCGACGGCTGCCTGGGGCGCGACGCCAAGCCGGTTGTTCAGGCGTATGGTGAGGTCCGGCGACGCATCCTTGCTGCTGCCGAGGATCTCGGCGCGCACGTCGTCGGCGCTCTCGTAATCGAAACCGGCCAGGCCAAGCAGGTTGCCGAGCACGCGCAGCACCTTCCAGCCGGGACGGGTCTCGCCGAGCGGCTTGACGGTGCCGTTGAAGGTCTGGGCGCGGCCTTCGCAATTGACGAAGGTGCCGCCGGTCTCGGTAAAGGGCGCCGTTGGCAACATCACGTCGGCAAACTCGGCGCCGTGGCGGAAGGCCGACATGACGACCACCATCTCTGCCTGTGCCAGCGCAACGCGGGCAAGCTGCGGATTGGCGCAGTCGAGCTCCGGCTCGGCGTTCAGAAGGATGTACGCTTTTTTCGGTTGTTGCAGGAACTGCAGGGCATTGCTGCCGTTTGCAGGCAGCGCATTGGCCAGATACCCGCCGATCGTGTTGCCGCCTTCGGTCAGGTAACCGAATCTTGCGCCGGTGTTGTCGGCAATCCATTCGGCTGCCGCATGCAGCAGGCCGGCCTGCGGATGCTGCGCGGCTGCATTGCCAAGCAACACCGCTTTTGGCTCGCCGGACAACAGGCTTGCCGCCGTCTGCCTGGCTGCTGGCGAAGCCTTGATGTTTTCGAAACCGGCGGGCATTGCAATGGCCTTGGCTTCCGCAACCGCGGCGATGACTTCGCCAAGCGCTGCCAGCCACGCCGACGGTGCACGGATCATCTTGTTAGCAATCGGCATCAACAGATCATCATCCGTCGCATGCAGGATGCTGATGCTGCCGCCGCGCTTGACCGACTGCCGCAGGCGCGCCGCCAGCAGCGGATGGTCCTTGCGCAGGAACGAACCGATTATGAAGGCGCGCTTCAGTTCGCCGAATTCGGCAATCGACATGCCGAGCCACGGCGTGACCTTGCCGGTGAGTGAAAAATCCGACTGGCGCAGGCGGAAGTCCACATTCTCGGTACCCAGGCCGCGCATGACTTTCTGCAGCAGCGTCAATTCTTCGACGGTCGAGCCGGGCGTGGCCAATGCTGCGATCGCGTCGGCGCCATGCTCGTGCTCAATGTTGCGCAGGCCATGCGCCACGTATTCCAGCGCAGTCTGCCAGTCGGTCTGCTGCCAGCGGCCATCCTGCTTGATCATCGGCGTCGTCAGGCGCTCTTCGCTGTTGACGCCTTCGTAGGAAAAACGGTCGCGGTCGGACAGCCAGCATTCGTTGACCGCGTCGTTTTCCAGCGGCAGCACGCGCATGACTTTCGCGCCCTTGACCTGCACCAGCAGGTTCGAGCCCATGCCGTCGTGCGGACTGACGGACTTGCGACGCGACAATTCCCACGTCCGTGCGCTGTAGCGAAACGGTTTCGAGGTCAGGGCGCCGACCGGACACAGGTCGATCATGTTGCCTGACAATTCGGAGTCGACCGTCTTGCCGACGAACTGCGTGATCTCGGCATGTTCGCCGCGACCGAGCATGCCGAATTCCATGACGCCGGCGATTTCCTGGCCGAAGCGCACGCAGCGGGTGCAGTGGATGCAGCGGCTCATTTCCTTCATCGAGATCAGCGGTCCCGCATCTTTCGGCACCACCACGCGTTTTTCTTCCGCATAGCGCGACGAGGACTTGCCGTAGCCGACCGCCAGGTCCTGCAACTGGCATTCGCCGCCCTGGTCGCAGATCGGACAATCCAGCGGATGATTAATCAGCAGGAATTCCATCACGCCTTTTTGCGCCTGTACCGCCTTGGCGCTCTTGGAGCGCACGATCATGCCGGCCGACACCGGGGTTGCGCACGCCGGCAGCGGCTTGGGCGCCTTTTCGACTTCGACCAGGCACATGCGGCAGTTCGCCGCTATCGACAGTTTCTTGTGATAGCAAAAATGCGGTATGTACGTGCCGAGCTTGTTGGCCGCGTCCATGACCATGCTGCCTTCGAGTACTTCGACTTTTACGCCGTCAATTTCAATTTCGACCATGGCTATGCTTGTTGCCTCAGTATGCGTTTTCTGCGCGTCTGCCGTGCCGGCCGCAGCATCATGCGCGGCCCGTTCCACTGGCTTGTCGTGCGGTCGAACGGTTCAGATGTAAGTCGGCACCAGACACTTCTTGTGCGTGATGTGATGTTCGAATTCTTCCCGATAATTCTTGATGAAGGCGCGCACCGGCATTGCCGCGGCGTCGCCGAGCGCACAGATGGTGCGGCCCTGGATGTTGTCGGCAATCGAATTCAACATGTCGAGGTCGTCCACCCTGCCCTGGCCATGCTCGATCCGATGCACCATGCGGTACAGCCAGCCGGTGCCTTCGCGGCATGGCGTGCACTGGCCGCAGGATTCCTCGTAATAGAAATACGACAGGCGCAGCAGTGACTTGACCATGCAGCGCGTCTCGTCCATGACGATGACGGCACCCGAGCCCAGCATCGAGCCGGCCTTGGCGATTGCGTCATAGTCCATGTCGGTTGCCATCATGACGTCGCCGGTCAGCACCGGCATCGACGAGCCACCGGGAATGACGGCCTTGATCTTGCGACCGTCGCGCATGCCGCCGGCCAGCTCCAGCAGTTTTGCAAACGGCGTGCCCAACGGCACCTCGTAGTTGCCCGGCAAGGCGACGTCACCCGACATCGAGAAGATCTTGGTGCCGCCGTTGTTGGGCTTGCCCAGGCCCGCATAAGCCTCGCCACCGAGTGCGAAGACGAACGGCACGGCTGCAAAGGTCTCGGTATTGTTGATCGTGGTCGGCTTGCCGTACAGGCCGAAGCTGGCCGGAAACGGCGGCTTGAAGCGCGGCTGGCCTTTCTTGCCTTCCATCGATTCGAGCAGCGCGGTTTCCTCGCCGCAGATATAGGCACCGTAGCCATGGAATGCATGCAGCTGGAAATTAAAGCTGCTGCCGGCAATGCCATCGCCCAGGAAGCCGGCGCCGCGCGCCTCTTCCAGCGCTTCCTCGAAGCGGTCGTAGTCGGCAAAGATCTCGCCGTGGATGTAGTTGTAGCCGACCGAGATGCCCATCGCGTAAGCCGCAATCGCCATGCCTTCGATCAGCGCATGCGGATTGTAGCGAATGATGTCGCGGTCCTTGAAGGTGCCCGGCTCGCCTTCGTCG
>JANXSS010000331.1 GCA_025356535.1 Herminiimonas sp. | reverse complement strand
GCATCCGAGCGACATGGCCGTCGCCATGCGCCTGCTCGACGCGTCGGTGGAAACGGTGCAGGCCGACGGCGCGCGGCGCGCGATTTCGATCGCCGATTTCTATCGCTTGCCCGGTACGACACCGCAGGTGGAAAACACCCTCGCGCGCGATGAGATGATCACGTCCGTGACGCTGCCGGCGCCATTGGGCGGCAAGCACGTTTACCGCAAGGTGCGTGATCGCGCGTCTTATGCGTTCGCGCTGATCTCGGTGGCAGCAGTGATCCAGCCCGATGGGCGGCGGCGCTTTGCCTATGGCGGCCTGGCACCGAAGCCGTGGCGCGTCGAGGCTGCCGAATCGCAGGCCGATGCGGCGTCGATTGCGCGCGTCACGCTCGCAGGTGCGCACACCAGTGAACACAACGCGTTCAAGCCGCTGCTGGTGGAACGCACGCTGGCCTCGGTGCTGGCAGAAGCGAGAGGCTGAAATCATGAAATTCGATCAACCCGCGACACGCAATCCGATTGACCGCCTGAAGGTGGTCGGCAAGCCGCACGATCGCATTGACGGGCCGCTTAAAACGACCGGCACCGCGCCCTATGCCTATGAACGGCACGATGTGGTGCCCAACCAGGCGTACGGCGTCATCCTTGGTGCTGCGGTTGCCAAAGGGCACATCCGGCGCCTGGACACCAGCGCCGCGCAGGCGGCACCCGGCGTGATCGCCGTGGTCACGCACGAGAACGCCGGCAAGGTCAACAAAGCCAAGGCCATCACCGCCAGATTGATGGCGGGGCCCGACATCGATCACTTCGACCAGGCAATCGCCATTGTGGTCGCCACGACCTTCGAGCAGGCCAGATCGGCCGCGAAGCTCATCGCGGTCGAGTACGACCGTGCAGAAGGCCGTTTCGATTTAGCCAAGGAACGCGCCTCGGCCGTGAAGCCGAAGATGGACGATCCGCCGGACACCGCTGTTGGTAACTTCGACGACGCCTTCGCAAAGGCAGCCGTGACAGTCGACCAGACTTACACCACGCCCGACCAGAGCCACTCGGCGATGGAGCCGTTCGCGAGCATCGCGTCGTGGCAAGGCGGCAAGCTCACGGTATGGACATCGAACCAGATGATCGCGTGGGCGAAGCGCGATCTGGCGGAAGTGCTTGGCCTGCAGCCTGCGGACGTTCGCGTCGTATCGAGCTATGTCGGTGGAGGCTTCGGCTCGAAGCTGTGGATTCGAAGCGACGCCGTCATGGCCGCCTTGGCGGCGCGCGTGGCCGGCCGACCGGTCAAGGTGGCGCTGGCGCGGTCGCAGATTCCCAACAACACGACCCATCGCCCCGCGACCATTCAGCGCATCCGGTTGGGTGCCGGCAACGACGGCAAGCTGGTCGCCATCTCGCATGAGACCTGGTCGGGCGACCTGCAAGGCGGTCAGCCCGAGACGGCCGCGATTCAGACGCGCCTGCTCTATGCGGCAGCGAACCGCATCACGTCCCATCGGCTCGCCACACTGGATTTGCCCGAAGGCAACGCCATGCGAGCGCCCGGCGAAGCGCCCGGAATGATGGCGCTCGAAATCGCTATGGACGAGTTGGCGGAGCGCCTGAAGATGGACCCGGTGGCACTGCGCATCGCGAACGACACGCAGGTCGACCCCGAGAAGCCCGAGCGCGCGTTCTCGCAGCGTGACCTCATCGGCTGCCTGCGCATCGGTTCCGAGCGCTTCGGCTGGAACCAGCGTCGTGCAACGCCCGGCCAGGTGCGCGACGGCCGATGGCTCGTTGGCATGGGCATGGCAAGCGCGTTCCGCGGCAACACAACCATGAAATCTGCGGCGCGCGCAGCGGTAGACAACAAGGGCGTGATCACGATCTCGACCGACATGACGGACATCGGCACGGGGAGCTACACCATCATTGCGCAGACTGCAGCGGAGCTGCTCGGCGTGCCGATCGAACAGGTGATCGTGCGGCTGGGCGATTCGGACTTTCCGGTGTCGGCCGGGTCGGGTGGGCAATGGGGCGGCAACAGTTCGACGGCAGGCGTCTACGCGGCATGCATGAAACTGCGCGAAGCGATTGCACGCCAGGCCGGCCTGATGGCGGGGGATGCGCGCTTCGAAGAAGGCAAGATCATCTCGGGCAGCCGCAGCGCAACACTGGCCGAAGTGGCGGGTCGGCAAGGCATCACCGTGGAAGACGGCATCGAGTTCGGCGACCTGACCAAGACCTACGCGCAAGCCACGTTCGGCGCGCACTTTGCCGAAGTCGGCGTTGACTCAGCCACCGGCGAAGTGCGCGTGCGGCGCATGAGCGGCGCCTTCGCAGCCGGC
>JANXSS010000313.1 GCA_025356535.1 Herminiimonas sp. | reverse complement strand
GCCTGCGCCAGCGCCGGCGCATCGTTGGTGCCGTCGCCCGTCATCGCCACCAGCCGGCCCTGCGCCTGATAGGTGCGGATGAGTTTCAGCTTGTCTTCCGGTGTTGCTTCGGCCAGAAAATCGTCGACGCCGGCTTCGGCTGCGATCGCAGCCGCCGTCAGCTGGTTGTCGCCGGTGATCATCACCGTCTTGATGCCCATGCGGCGCAACTGTGCAAAGCGCTCCTTGATGCCGCCCTTGACGATGTCCTTCAATTCGACGGTTCCCATCACGCGGCCGTCGTCGACCACCACCAGCGGCGTGCTGCCACGGCGCGATATCTCGTCCACCGTTTTCGCAACCTCTGCCGGGAACGGCCGTCCGAGCGATTCGACATAGCGTTTCATGGCGTCGACCGCGCCCTTGCGGATCGCCCGCGCACCGACATCGATGCCGCTCATGCGTGTCTGCGCCGTGAACGGCACGAAGCGCGCGTCGAGCGAGGCCATGTCGCGTTCGCGGATGTTGAAGCGCTGCTTTGCCAGGATCACGATGCTGCGGCCCTCCGGCGTCTCGTCTGCCAGCGAGGCCAGTTGCGCCACATCGGCCAGCTGCACCAATGTCACGCCCGGCGCCGGCATCAGGTCGGAGGCCTGCCGGTTGCCGAAAGTGATGGTGCCGGTCTTGTCCAGCAACAGGACGTCGACGTCGCCGGCGGCCTCGACCGCGCGGCCGGAGGTGGCGATCACGTTTGCCTGCATCATGCGGCTCATGCCGGCCACGCCGATGGCCGACAGCAGGCCGCCGATGGTGGTCGGTATCAGGCATACCAGGAGCGCGATCAGCACCGTGATGCCCACCGGCGCACTGGCCACACCCGCCGCCCTGGCGGCATCGACTGCAAACAGCGACATCGGCAGCAGCGTGACGGTCACGACCAGAAAGACGATGGTCAGCGCAACCAGCAGGATCGTCAGCGCGATTTCATTGGGCGTCTTCTGGCGTTTTGCGCCTTCGACCATGGCGATCATGCGGTCGATGAAGGCTTCGCCGGGGTTGACCGAAACGCGCACCACCAGCCAGTCCGACAGCACCCGCGTGCCGCCGGTGACCGCCGAAAAGTCGCCGCCCGATTCGCGGATCACCGGCGCCGATTCGCCCGTGATCGCGCTTTCATCGACCGATGCCACGCCTTCGATGACCTCGCCGTCGACCGGGACCACGTCGCCGGCTTCGACCATGACGGTGTCGCCCTTGACCAGATCGGTGGCGTGGCAGAGCAGGCGGGTGCCGTCATGTTTCGGCTGCAGCAGTTTTTTTGCCATGACGGTTTGCTTCAGCGCCCGCAACGACGCGGCCTGCGCCTTGCTGCGGCCTTCGGCGATCGCCTCGGCAAAATTTGCGAACAGGACGGTGAACCACAGCCACAACGCGATGGCGAGGATGAAGCCGGGTCGCGCCTCGCCCACGCCGATGAGCGATTGAACGAACAACAGCGTCGTGACGATGCTGCCGACATAGACGACGAACATCACGGGACTGCGCAACTGGGTGCGCGGATGCAGCTTGCCGAATGCGTCGGCGATTGCGGGAAGAATCAGGGTCGGATCGAAGAGCGTCAGGCTTTTGCGCGGCATGACGGGCGCGGGAGTGATTTCTTGCATGTGCATGGCAGGCTTTCTCTTATTTTGCAAACAGCTGCAGATGTTCGACAACCGGGCCGAGCGCAAGCGCCGGAACATAATTCAGCACGCCCACCAGCAGCACCACGCCGACCAGGAGGGCGACGAACAGCGGCCCGTGCGTGGGCATGGTGCCGGCAGTCGCGTCGAGGCGTTTTTTCGATGCCAGGGAACCGGCAATCGCCACGATCGGCACGATCACCGCGAAGCGGCCGAACCACATCGCCACGGCCAGCAGGATGTTGTAGAACGGCGTGTTGGCAGACAGGCCGGCGAATGCGCTGCCGTTGTTGTTGGCGGCCGAACCGAGGGCGTAGAGGATTTCGGAAAAGCCGTGCACACCGGGGTTGGCGATACCCGCCCGTCCGGGTTCTACCATCACCGCCAGGGCCGTGCCGGCCAGCACCAGCACCGGTGTCACCAGGATCGCGATCGACGTCATCTTCATCTCGAAGGCCTGGATCTTCTTGCCCAGGTATTCGGGCGTGCGACCGATCATCAGGCCGGCGATGAAGACCGCCAGGATGGCAAAGACCAGCATGCCGTAGAGACCCGAGCC
>JANXSS010000197.1 GCA_025356535.1 Herminiimonas sp. | reverse complement strand
ATCACGCACGGATGGCTGTAGTCGCGCTCGATCGCCTCGGTCCATTCGCGCACCATGCGGGTGACGGCCTTGGTGGTGAAGCGGTAGGACGACGGCATCTCTTCCCAGACCAGCAGCCCGAGCCGGTCGGCCCAGTACAGGTAGCGTGGATCTTCGATCTTCTGGTGCTTGCGCACGCCTTTGAAACCCATTGCCTTGGCCAGCTCGACATCGCGCCGCAGCGCGGCGTCCGATGGCGCCGTCATCAGGCTCCCGGGCCAGTAACCCTGGTCCAGCACCAGGCGCAGCGGATAGGGGCGGCCGTTGAGCATGAAGCGGTCGCGCGTGATGGCAACCGAGCGCAGCGCCGTATACGAGCGCACGCTGTCGAGCACCAGGTCGCCGCGGCGCAGCGTGAGTTCGGCCTGCAGCAGCGTCGGCCGTTCCGGGCTCCACAGCAGTTCGTTGCGCGAGTCGTCGATGCCGGGGTCGGACAAGGCAATCTTGCGGTTGGCTTCGCCTGCCACCAGCTTGTAGTAATCGTCGGCCAGCAGGTTTTCGCCGTGCCAGAGCTTGACTTCGACGGTCAGGTCGGTGCCGATCTCGCCGCCGGCGAAGATCTCGCAGCCGATCTCGTAGCCGTCGAAGATCGGTGTCCAGCGCAGCTTCTGGATATACGTGCTCGCCACCCGCTCGATCCATACCGTCTGCCAGATGCCGGTGGTGCGCGGATACCAGATCGAGTGCGGCTCCAGCAGCCAGTCCTGCTTGCCGCGCGGCTTGGCCAGGTCGAGCGGATCGTCCTCCACCAGAACGGTAATCGTCTGCAGGCCGCCGGCGTCGAGCGCGCTGGTGATGTCGGCCCAGAACGGCGTATGGCCGCCTTCATGCTCGACCATCAGCTCGTTGTTGACCCACACGCGGGCCTTGTAGTCGACGGCGCCGAAATGCAGGATCACGCAATCGTCGCCCGGCGCGATGTCGACTTCGCGCCGATACCAGCAGACCGTGTGAAAGCCGGTGTCACCGATGCCGCTGGCAGCAGCTTCCGGCGAAAAGGGTACGTTGATGTCATGCGTCCATTCGATGGCGTCGCCCGGACGCTTGAAGCGCCGGGCGTCGTCGAAGGCAAAGCGCCATGGGCCGTTGAGGCACAGCCAGTGCGGGCGCACCAGCTGCGGGCGCGGATACATGAAGACGTCGTCCGAGGGCTCCAGGCGGGCGCTCATGAAAACGCTCCGTCGCCGCCCGCCTGCATCCTGGTGCGGCCTTCGCCGGCGTCGGCGACATCGGCATCGTCGGCGCCAACCGGTATGAGCAGGCGGCCACGCCGCGCGCCGGCATCCGGATTGGCATCGTAGAGGGCCAGGACCCGTGCGCCGACCGTCGTCCCATGTCCGGCGGCGCACAGCGCCACGCAGGCGCCACCGAAGCCGGCGCCGGTCAGGCGCGCGCCGTAGACGTCCGGTTGCGCCTGCAGCAGCGCGGTCAATTCGTCGAGTGCCGGCACCGACACTTCGTAGTCGTCGCGCAGGCTGGCGTGGGAGGCGTTCATCAGCGCGCCGAAGCGTTCCGGGCCGACGTTCTTGCAGGCTGCCAGCACGCGCAGGTTTTCCTGCACCACATGGCGTGCACGCTTGCGGTAGGGCTGGGGCAGCGACTCGACTGCAGCCGGATCGGCAACGTCGCGCAGCGCCTTGACGCCCAGCATGCGCGCGGCCGTCTCGCATTCGGCGCGGCGCGTGTTGTAGCCAGTGGCCGACAGGCGACGGGCGACACCGGTATCGATGACGAGCAGTTCGCAGCGCGGCGGCAGCGGCAGCAGGCGTGTGGCCAGGCTGCGGGCGTCGAGAAACAGCATGTGCGCCTCGTCGGCCAGGCTCGATGCCATCTGGTCCATGATTCCGCAATTTACGCCGGCGTAGCGGATCTCTGCCTGCTGGGCGATCTGGGCCAACGTCACGTCGTCGAGGTCGACCTGCAGGAACTGGCGCAATGCCCGCAGCGTTGCCAGTTCGAGCGCGGCGCTGCTCGACAGGCCGGCACCCACGGCCAGGGTCGAACTCACATGCATGCGCAGTGGCGGCACCGCGATGCCGCGGGCGGCAACGAGGCCGATGCAGCCGACGATGTAGCGGGCAAATCCGGTGGCGGGCGCATCCTTGCCGGCCCAGCGCACCGATTCGTCGAGGGTCGCGGAATAGAAGTGAAAGTCGCCGTCGGCACTGGCAGCCACGCCGACCGCAGTGCGCTGCGGCGTGGCAACCGGCAGCATGAAGCCGTCGTTGTAATCGGTATGTTCGCCCAGCAGGTTGACGCGGCCCGGCGCGGATGCCCAGACCGGCTGCGTGCCGGCAAAGAAATCCGCCGCGGCCATCATGGCGTCAGCTCCACGGCGACCGCCTGCAGTTCGCGGGCTTTTTCCTCGGGCAGCGCATCCATGGCAAACATGCCGGCAGCCAGTTCGGTGCCGGCCAGGTACTTCAGCCGGTCGCGGCTGCGATAGGGGGGATAAAACTGCGCATGCAGTTGCGTCTCGGGGTGCGGCAGGCCGTCGGTGGGCGCCTGGTACCACGCCATCAGGTAGGGAAAAGGGCGCTGCCAGAGGCCCTCGTATTTCAGCAGGACGGTCTTCAGGGCCCGCGCGAGATCGGCCCGCTGCTCCGGCGCGAGGGCGGCAAAATTCGCAACCGGCGTACTCGGCATCACCCAGACTTCATACGGATAGCGCGCGCAGGCGGGCACGAATGCCACCGCATGCGGGCCGTGATAGAGCATGCGGCTGGCAGCGGCGACTTCAGCCTGCACCATGTCGCACAAAAGGTTCGATTCGCTGCGCCCGGCACACTCCTGCGTGTGGTAGGCCTGCTCCTGCGCGAGCATGCGTTGCGGCACCGGTGGCACGAATGGATAGGCGTAAATCTGACCGTGCGGATGATGCAGCGTGACGCCGACTTCAGCGCCGCGGTTTTCGAATGGCAGAACATAGGCAATCTGCGGATTTGCCGCTGCCCGACTGGTGCGATCGGCCCAGACCTGCAGCAACAGTTCGATGCGTGACAGGGGCAGGGAGGTCAGCGATGCGCCCGGGTCCTGGGTAAAGACGACGACTTCGCAGTGCCCGTTTGCCAGGCCGGTTGCAACCGACAGTTCAGGCAGATCGTCGGCAGCCAGGCTGAGCGTGGGAAAGCGGTTGTCGAACACTGCAACGTCATAGTCACCGGCCGGCATTTCGGTCGGATTGGCCGCATCGGTGGTCACGGCCAGCGCATTGTATTGCGGCGGCGGCTGGAACGTACGGTTCTGGCGGAACGCGGCATAGGCCACCCATTCGCCGCGCAACGGATGCCAGCGAAGATGCGGATTGGCGCCCTGCGGATCCGGAAAAGGACTCGGTGCTGTCGCCACACCTTGTATCGGCGCCAGTGCATACAGTGTCATGTGCCGGCCATCGGGCTTTACGAGATCCAGAATGTACATTTAAAAAATATTAATCCTAATAAACTCCGTGAATGTTTTCGTCACCGCGCTGGGTTACCAGTTGTAAGAAGGGTAACAGTAAGCGTTAAAAAACGGGCCGTTCGTGAATTGGTGCGCCGCAAAGAAACTGCAGGAAACGTCTTTTGAAAAAGTATTTCCCTTAAAAATAAGTACTTAAAAAACATATACTTATGCGGAAAATATAAAAACTTCATCAGAATTTTGTAAGAAACAGCCTACATCAATTTCCGATATTTTCTGACGAAACATTTTGTGTTTTTACTGCAATAAAAGTTCTAATTAATAACTTAAATTGTCGATGAAGAAAGTTAGTAAATTCCAATAAGAAATTATTGTTTCTCCAGCGCTTCATTCTTAAAACTACAAGTAGCCATTGCATGCCGCCGAGCGGTTGCAGGAGATCGGTTGCGGCTTCCCCCGAACTCGAATAGACATCATAAAATGCAACTAACGTACTTACAACTTTGCGACGGGCGGATTTTTTACGGAAGCTTTCCGGCCAAGTGATTTTGCGGCCACGGGCGCTGGTCGAGCAGCCTGTGGCGCGAAGCCTTATCAGAATTATGGCGACTGGGAGCTGAGGGTCTGACGTCGTGCCTACCGTAGTGGTTCAAGGGTGTTCGGTTTGCGCGTGCTTGTCAGCCGTGGGTTTTTTTGACCGTTAGCTGCATTTAAATAATGCATGACGACACATTCCGCCCGCGGCGCGGTTACTCCACCGGCACGGCGCGATTGCGGCCGATTTCCTGCGCCGACACCGGCGCTGCCTGATTGCCCCAGTGATTGCGGATATAGGTAACGACGGCCGCCACATCGGCATCGCTCAGCGAAGGCCCGTACGGCGGCATGCCATACGGGCGCGGGTTGCCTGTCGTGCCGGGCGCGAAGCCGCCGTTGAGGACGATGCGGATCGGGTTGATTGCCGAAGCCATGGTGATGGCCCGGTTGCCCGCCAGGGGCGGGTAGGCCGGCGCCGCGCCCCGGCCGTCGTCCTTGTGGCAGCTCGTGCAATGCTCGCCGTAGAGCTTGGCGCCACGCTCGAGCACGGCCTGCTCGAGCGGCTCCCGGCTTGCCTGCCCGCCGGCGCGCTCGCCTGCCGTCGGTGGCAGCGACTTCAGGTAATTTGCCATTGCCGCCGCGTCGCTGTCGCTCAGATGCTGCAGGCTCTGCGCCACCACTTCTGCCATTGGTCCGAAGACGCTGGCCTGCGCCGAGACACCGGTCTTGAGCAATTCAACGATCTGCGCCTCGCTCCAGGCACCGAGCCCGGCCTCGGTATCGGCCGTCAGCGAAGGCGCATACCAGCCCAGGATCGGTATGAGCCCGCCGCCAAGGCCGGCGCCTTCCTGGCTTGCGCCGAGCGCGTTGCGCCCGGCATGACAGGCGCTGCAGTGTCCCGGCCCCTGGACCAGGTAAGCACCGCGGTTCCATTGCGCGCTGCGCCGTGGATCCGCCACGAACTCGCCAGGCGTGAAGTACAACGCCCGCCAGCCGGCCAGCAAGACGCGCTGGTCATACGGAAAGCGCAGCGCGTGTTCACGGTTCGGCCGGTACACCGCGGGCAGGCTCTTGAAGTAGGCAAACAGCGCATCCGCATCGGCGCGCGGCATTTTGGTGTACTCGGTATAGGGAAAGGCCGGATACAGGAAGCGGCCGTCGCGCGACTTGCCGTTGTGGAGGGCACGCCAGAAATCATCCGCCGTCCACTTGCCGATGCCGCTTGCCCCATCCGGCGTGATGTTGGGCGAATACAGTGCGCCGAAGGGCGTGGCGATGGCGCGCCCGCCGGCATAGGCAGGCCCGCCGCGGCTGGTGTGGCAGGCCATGCAGTTACCTGCCTGCGCGAGATACTGGCCCTGCCGTATCTGCCGGCCTGCATCGATGACCGGCGCAGACGGCGTCGTGCTGCCCGGATCATGCAGGAACTGCATTGCGATGAACGCAGCGGGAACCAGCAGGGCCGCTGCAAGAGCGGACAACACCAGGCGTTTTGCGAGGCCGTACCTCATTGCCGAAAACTTCCGCAGGCCAGCGGCAGCTTGCCGGTGGCAGCAGCCATCGGTGCACCACCGGCTGCAATCGGCTGGGCTGCCAGCCAGGCCGAGACGGCGCTGATGTCGTCGACCGAGAGACGCTGCGTTACCTGTGCCATGCAATCGGGGGCGGCTGCCTGGCGGGCGCCGGTGCGCCAGGCGCCGAACTGTGCGCTGACGTAGTCACGCGGCAGGCCCAGCAAGCCGGGAATCGACGGTGCCACGCCGGTGAGCGAGGTGCCGTGACAGGCAATACAGGCCGGCACCTGCTTTGCCAGGTCGCCATCCTGCACCAGCACCCGGCCGCGTTCGAGCACGGCCGGTGCAGCCAGCACCGGCTGCACCGCCGCATACGGCGGATGCTGGTCTGAAAAATAGGTGGCGATCTCGCGCAGGTAGGCGTCGCTCTGATGGGCGACCATGTAGATCATCAGCGGATACTGACGCCGGCCCTCGCGAAAATTGACCAATTGGTTGTACAGGTAGCCGGCCGGCTTGCCGGCAATGCGCGGATAGTAGCCGTCGCTGCCGGCACGTCCCTGTTTGCCGTGGCAGGCGGTGCAGGCAGCCAGGCGCTGGGCCAGCGTGTCCTCGACCTGCGCGGCGCGCGGCGCCGTTGCCTGAACAGGCGACTGGCCCTGCGCGTCGGCAGGAGGCATGAACCCGGCTAATCCCACCGCCACCGCAAGCACGGCGCCGGGCAGTGCAGCGGCCCTGCGGCGCTGCCGGAAGCCGGCAAAAAAACGGGATCGGTAGGATTTCAAGCGGAACTCGCAGTCCTGCGCGCTGGCGCAGCAAAAATTTTTTGGCCGGTGCTCATTATGGGGCCAAACGACGCAGAGGACGTCGCGCATGCCGTCGCAGCACCAAACCGCAATTCGGCAAGCGCCCATGAGAAGCCAGTACCGTCGCCATCGACCCTGCCTGTGCTGCGTCGACGGGTCCGATCGGACACACGCAGTCGATTCGACCATGACCGTAACGGGTGCTTCCGGCGCCGCGCGGTTTTGCAGGATGCTGCGTCAGGCGTGCAAGCGCTTCAGGGGCATTAAGCGACCTGCGCCGCAGAAATGATCGATCCGCATTGTTAGGATCGACGGTGAAACCGGGTTGCCCCCAGCATGCACGGCCGCGCCCTGTTGCCCGATCAACCGCACACCATGGAGCGATGAAATGGACTCGATCAACCAGAACCAGCCCGAAAAAAACCACGAAGACTTGCATGCCCGGGAAGCAATCAAGAAAATCAAGGAAATCGTCGACAAGGCGCAGACCTGTTTTTTCTGCACCGCCGTCCATGAAACCGATACGCTGGCAACCCGGCCGATGAGCGTGCAGCAGGTCGACGACGACGGCAACTTCTGGTTTCTCAGCGCCAGCGACAGCCACAAGAATGCCGAGATACCGGTCGACTCCGCGGTGCGGCTGTTTTTCCAGGGCTCGCCGCATTCGGATTTTCTGGCCATTAACGGCACGGCCAGCGTCTCGCGCGACAAGGCAAAGATCCACGAGTTGTGGGAGCCGATCCTGAAGACCTGGTTTACCGACGGTATCGACGACGCGCGCATCACCGTGATCAAGGTGGTGCCGACCGATGGCTATTACTGGGACAACAAGCACGGCAATGCCGTTGCCGGCGTCAAGATGATGATCGGCGCCGCCATGGGCAAGACGCTCGACGACTCCATCGAAGGCAAGGTCAGCCTCTAGGGAAGCACTGATTAATTAACGACTTACTGTTTCCGCCAACGCTCCGGTCTGAGACAATATCGACGTGTTCATTCGCTTACTGTTCATCATGCAAAAGAGCTTCTCTGACCTCGAATATGCCGCCAAGAAGAAGCTG
>JANXSS010000265.1 GCA_025356535.1 Herminiimonas sp. | reverse complement strand
CCCTGCGCGACGCCGGCGACCCGGTCGAAGTCGCGCGCCGCTACGACGAGCAGGGCGCCGACGAAATCACGTTCCTCGACATCACGGCGACCTCGGACGGGCGCGACCTGATCCTGCCGATCATCGAGGCGGTTGCCTCGACCGTCTTCATTCCCCTGACGGTGGGCGGCGGCGTGCGCGCGGTGGCCGACGTGCGGCGCCTCTTGAACGCCGGCGCCGACAAGGTCAGCATCAACAGTTCGGCCATCAGCGACCCTGAACTGGTGCGGGAAGCGGCCCACAAGTTCGGCTCGCAGTGCATCGTGGTGGCAATCGATGCCAAGCGCAACGGCGACGGCGGCTGGGAAGTCTATACCCACGGCGGGCGCAAGCCGACTGGTCTGGACGCCGTGGCCTGGGCGCAGAAGATGGAAGCCTACGGCGCCGGCGAAATCCTGCTTACCAGCATGGACCGCGACGGCACCCGCGTCGGTTTCGACCTGGCCCTGACGGCAGCTGTGTCGGATGCGGTCGGCATCTCGGTGATCGCCTCGGGCGGCGTCGGCGGCCTGCAGGACCTGGCCGACGGCATCCTGCAGGGGCATGCGGACGCGGTGCTGGCGGCGAGCATTTTCCATTACGGACATCACACGGTGCAGGAAGCCAAGCAGTTCATGGCAGCGCTTGGCATACCGATGAGGCTGGCATGAGCATCAGGGCGAAGTGGTTGAACAAGATCAAGTGGGACGAGAACGGCCTGGTGCCGGTCATCGCCCAGGAAGTGGCAAGCAACGACGTGCTGATGTTCGCCTGGATGAACCGCGACGCGCTGGCGCAGACGGTTGCTTCCGGCGAAGCGGTCTACTGGAGCCGCTCGCGCAAGAAGCTCTGGCACAAGGGGGAGGAATCCGGCCACGTCCAGAAGGTGCTGGAAATCCGCCTCGACTGCGACGAAGACGTGATCCTGCTACGCGTCGAGCAGGCCGGCGGCATCGCCTGCCATACCGGGCGTCATTCGTGTTTTTTCCAGAAGTTCGACAGCACTGACGGCGGCGGTGAATGGCTCACCGTCGAGCCGGTATTGAAAGATCCCGAGAGCATGTACAAACATGAGTGACACACTGAAACGCCTAGCCGAAGTGATCGAGTCGCGCAAGCCCGCAAACGGCGGCGACCCGGCTGTTTCCTACGTTGCGCGCCTGTTCCAGAAGGGCGACGATGCGATCCTGAAAAAGATCGGCGAGGAAGCCACCGAGACGGTCATGGCGGCAAAGGATGCGCGGGTCGATGGCGATGCCTCGAAGGTACTGTATGAGTGCGCCGACCTGTGGTTCCACAGTTTGATCATGCTGGCGCAGTTTGACCTGACGCCGCAGCAGGTGCTCGACGAACTCGCGCGCCGGGAAGGCATTTCCGGCATCGAGGAAAAGGCCGGGCGCAAGCTGGCATTGCGCGACCAGGACGAACAGCGCAAGACCTGAGACCCGGCAGCAGCCGGTTCGGTACGACAGTCAATCACGGAGCCACTTTTGGACAACTGTATTTTTTGCAAGATCGCCAACAAGACGATTCCCGCCAAGCTCATTCATGAAGATGCCGAACTGATGGCCTTTCATGACATCAATCCGGCCGCGCCCGTGCACCTGCTGATCGTGCCCAAGCAGCACATCGGCACCCTGGCCGAATGCGCCGATGAACATGCGGCGATGTTGGGTAGAATGCTGCTGCTCGCACCGAAGCTGGCGCAGGAGCAGGGTTGTGGCTACGAGGCAGGCGACGGCACCGCCGGCACGGGCGGCTTCAAGACGCTGGTCAACACCGGGCCGGACGGCGGCCAGGAGGTGTACCATCTGCACATGCACGTCATCGGCGGGCCGCGCCCCTGGGCTGGCCAGCGCTAGGCCCGGCCGGCCAACCCGCGCTGCTGCACTGCGCCCTGTAGCGAAGGCGCTGCAAGCGGTGGCCGGTCGGTGCACGACGAATCAACATGAAACCGGATCGATGTATCCGGCAAGGAGAAGCAAATGGGTTCATTAAGCATCTGGCACTGGCTGATCGTCCTGGTCATCGTGGCGCTGGTATTCGGCACCAAGAAGATCGGCAACATGGGCGCCGATCTCGGCAAGGCCGTCAAGGGCTTCAAGGATGGCGTCAAGGGCGAGGAAGACAAGCCGGCCAGCACCACGGCCGCACAGTCGGCCACGCCTTCCCAGGTGGCCGACAAGGGCACCATCGATGTCGAAGCGAAAGAGAAGAACCGGTTTTGATTGATCTTGGCCTGACGAAGATGGCGTTGATCGGCGTGGTCGCTCTGGTTGTGATCGGGCCGGAAAAACTGCCGCGCGTGGCCCGCATGGCCGGCACCCTGTTCGGCCGGGCGCAGCGCTACATCAACCAGGTCAAGTCAGAAGTCAGCCGCGAAATCGAACTCGACGAACTGCGCAAGATGCAAAAGGATGTCGAGGAAGCCGCGGCCAGCGCCGGCCAGGCAGTCTCCGACACCGTCAGCGAACTCGACCGCGATTTCAACGGCGCCTGGCACGGCGACGACGGCGGCGAGCGTACCATCCACAATCCCCTGATCGCACCGGCTACCGTCGATGGCATTGCCCTCAAGTCCAAGGACTTTCGCAGGAAGCGCCTGGCGAGAACGGCCATGCCGACCTGGTACAAGCACCAGACCGGGCAGCGCGCCCGGGTGATCTCGGGCGCTGCCCGGGTGGCGCGGTTTCGCCCGGCTTCGGCCAAGTCGGCCTCGTCGTTTTTTTCCTGAGCCATGGCGCCTGGCCGTTCGTGTCCTTGCCGACGGCGCAGGCTGCATTGCCTTCCCGCATACGCTTTAACCCCTTGCCCTGACTGCACGCCCTAATTCATGTCCGACGATCTTTTACCTGGCGCGCAAGACACCTTCATCTCTCATTTGGTCGAGCTGCGCAACCGGCTTGTCAAGGCCTCCATTGCCGTCCTGGTGGTGTTCGTCGTCCTGTTCCTGATCTGGCCAGGGCCGGCTGCGGTCTATGATTTTTTGGCGCGGCCGATGATGGAGTCGCTGCCGGTGGGTGCCAAGATGATTGCAACCGGCATCACCACGCCGTTCCTGGTGCCGATGAAGCTCACGCTCATGGTGGCGCTGGTGCTGGCGCTGCCATGGGTGCTCTACCAGGTCTGGGCGTTCATCGCACCGGGCCTGTATGCACATGAAAAGCGGCTGGTGGCACCACTGGTGGTGTCGTCCTCGCTGCTGTTCATTGCCGGCGTCGCGTTCTGCTACTTCCTGGTCTTCGGCAAGGTCTTCAAGTTCATCAACGAGTTTTCGCCGAAGTCGATCACGGTCGCACCCGACATCGAGAATTACTTCGATTTCGTCATGACCATGTGCCTGGCCTTCGGTGTCACCTTCGAGGTGCCGATCGTGGTGATCGTCCTGGTGCGCATGGGCCTGGTCACGGTGGAAAAGTTGAAATCGATCCGTCCCTACGTGATCGTCGGCGCCTTCGTGATCGCTGCCGTGGTGACGCCGCCGGACGTGATGAGCCAGCTGTTCCTGGCCATTCCGTTATGCCTGCTGTTCGAAGTCGGCCTGCTGATCGCGCCGCTGTTCGTGCGCGCGACGCAGGCGCCGGATACGGATCCGTCGG
>JANXSS010000194.1 GCA_025356535.1 Herminiimonas sp. | reverse complement strand
CAGCTTCTTCTTGGCGGCATATTCGAGGTCAGAGAAGCTCTTTTGCATGATGAACAGTAAGCGAATGAACACGTCGATATTGTCTCAGACCGGAGCGTTGGCGGAAACAGTAAGTCGTTAATTAATCAGTGCTTCCCTAGCGCGGCCTTTCCGGGCGACGCGGTGCAGTTGCATCGCGCGTGCCGGATGCAATCAGGGTTCTAAACGGCGGCACCCGAGCCGCGCATCCTCGGAAATCCCCGCAAAGGTCGGCTGGGATACCCGAGCTGCCCGGACCTGCCTGGGTAATGCTTCATTGATACGTGCGCGCATCCTCGATCACCTTGCCGTCATTGGGCAGACTGCCCGGCGCCACGATGCGCACCGCGCCGCGCAGCTTGGTGACATCCCGGATCGATGCCACCAGCGCTGCGTCGAGCGCCGCATCGGCGGCTGCCACCTCACACACCAGCGTCATGACGTCGTTGCCCATCTGGCCGCTTACCACCAGGCGTGCCCGCACGACCGCAGGATGGCGGCGCACGATGTCGGCCACCTGCGACGGATGGACGAACATGGCGCGGATCTTGGTGGTCTGGTCGGCCCGTCCGAGCCAGCCGCGAATGCGCATGCCGGTGCGCCCGCACGGCGACACACCCGGCAGGATCGCCGACATGTCGCCGGTGCCAAAGCGCACCAGCGGATAGTCGGCATTGAAGGACGTGACGACCACTTCACCGACTTCGCCGACGGCCACCGGATCACCGGTGCCGGGCCGCACGATCTCGACGATGATGTCTTCATCGATGATCATGCCGGGATTGACCAGGCCATCGGTCAGGGTCTCGTAGGCGATGTTGCCGATGTCGGCCGAGCCGTACATTTGCGTAACGAACGGCACGCCGTGATTGTTGAGCCACTGGCGCAGCGACGGCGGCAGCGCTTCGGCGCCGACCAGGGCGCGCTGCATGCAGGCGATGTCGGCACCCATCTCGTGCGCCTTCTCGACGATCATTTTCAGGAACGACGGCGTGCCGGTGTAGGCATCCGGGCGCAGCGCGGCGATTGCCTGCACCTGCATTTCGGTCTGGCCGATGCCGGCCGGGATCACCCCGCAGCCGATCTGCGCGGCACCGCCTTCGATCATGAAGGCGGCCGGCGTGAAGTGATAGGAAAAGCAGTTCTGGATGACGTGGCCGGCACGCAGACCCACTGCATGGAGCGGCCGCGCCATGCGCCACCAGTCGGCGCCATGACCTTCGGGGTCGAAGATCGGACCGGGCGACATGAACAGGCGTCGCAACGCGCGTGGCGGCGTATTCGTCAGTCCGGCAAAAGGCAGTTCGGCTGCCTGCAGGCTTTTCAGGTCCGACTTGCTCGTCACCGGCAGCTGCGCCAGTGCCTGCCGGCTGTCGATGTCGGCTGCCGTCACACCTGCCAGGATGCGCGACCAGCCGGCTGTCTTTTGCGCCTGCGCGATCAGCGCCGGCAGGCGGGCAAGCTGGGCGCGTTCGCGCAGCTGCGGCTCGCGGGTTTCCATCAGGTCGAAAGCATCGTGCATGGGGCTGTCCTGTTCGGTGGAATATTCTGCTGCGGTTACGCCAGCCAGCGCTTGCGCCGGCGATAAAACTTCATGTCGCGAAAGCTCTTGCGCCCGGCGCCCGAAACCCCGAGATAGAATTCCTTGACGTCCTCGTTGGTGGCAAGGTCGGCTGCCGCGCCTTCCATCACGACGCGGCCGTTTTCGAGTATGTAGCCGAAATCGGCATAGCGCAACGCCACCATGGTGTTCTGCTCGGCCAGCAGGAAGGAAACGTTTTCCTTGGTGTTGAGGTCCCGCACGATCTCGAAGATCTCTTCGACGATCTGCGGCGCCAAGCCCATCGACGGCTCATCCAACAGGATCATGGAGGGCTTTGCCATCATGGCGCGGCCGATTGCCGTCATCTGCTGTTCGCCGCCGGAGGTGTAGCCGGCCTGCGACTTGCGCCGCAGCTTCAGGCGCGGAAAATAGGTGTAGATCTTCTCCAGCGCCACTGCCAGGTCGGCCTTGCCGATGCTGCGGGTGTAGGCGCCGGTCAGCAGGTTGTCCTCGACGCTCAGGTGGGCGAAGCAGTGGCGCCCTTCCATCACCTGGATCACGCCGCGCTTCACCAGGTCGTTGGGCGTCATCCGGTCGACCCGCTCGTCATTGAATTCGATGCTGCCCTTGGTGACGTCGCCGCGCTCGGCGCGCAGCAGGTTCGAGATCGCTTTCAACGTGGTGCTCTTGCCGGCGCCATTGGCGCCCAGCAGCGCCACGATCCTGCCATCCGGGACCGACAGCGAAACGCCTTTCAGGACCAGGATCACATGGTCGTAGATGACTTCGATATTGTTGATGCGCAGTCCTGCCGCCATGCTGTCTCCGCTTTTTTCAGTGTTGTGGCAGCAGTCCCGAATCGGGACGGGGCCGCTGCCGCAAGACCGTCCTGCCGCTGCACCGCGCAGTGGCAGGACGCTTTTCATGCCTGCATCGTCAAGCCATTCGCTACGACTTCATGCAGCTCGGCGTGATGCCCTTTTCCTTCGCATACTTTGCCGCATTGGCCTTGAACAGCGGATGAATCAGGCTCTTGTTACCCTCGATCCAGTCGGAGATCAGCACCCATTTCGCGCCATCCCATTGCTGGATCTTTACCTTGCCGGAGCCTTCGTGATTGTCGCAGGAGGTCTTGATCTCCGGCAGCAGGCCCTGCGCGCCCAACTGCGTCAGGCGGGCGTTGGTGATGTTGAGGTTTTCCAGGCCCCAGCGCATCTGCTCGCCGGAAATGACCTTGCCCTTGCCGTACTTGCCCTGTGCGACGCGGATCG